>SLCQ01000229.1 GCA_007125745.1 Nitrincola sp. | reverse complement strand
TTGATAAATTCATCGAAAAAAACGAACTATAATTGTCAATTATACTGTTTTACCGATACACCTTCGGTGCTATAAATAGAGTGTAACCAAACACCGGAGGTGACCCATGAAAACAATTAGACAAGTATCACTCGATTCACACAAAGCCGTGAATGAACTGATTCTTAAAGAAGGCTACCGGATTGTTAAAACAGAGTTCAGCTTCAACCAGTCCATTGTTGTATGGATCGAGGAACCCTTGCGGGCCGATCTACCCAGTGTACATTGCTTTTTGAAAGTGGTTGAAAACAGTCAACCGGTACCCTTGGTCTTTGAATATGTAAGCTCGGCGTTTAACCCATTTGACTCGAAAGCGGTGCACTTGTTCCAAGTGCCTGAGAGTGTTGCGCGAGCAGAGCCTACTCAACTGTCTGCAGTTGCCTAAAACTGCAGATCTAGGAGGAAGGTTTGGACAAACGAATCAACTACAAACACCTGCATTATTTTAGAACCATTGCCAAGGAAGGCTCTATTGCAGTTGCCAGTGAGACTCTCAAACTGGCCCCACAAACCTTAAGTGGACAACTGGCTCAACTCGAATCTGACTTTGGGCGTCTTCTATTCAAACGAGAAGGCAGAAAATTAAAACTCACTCCATTTGGACAGCAGGTGTTCGACTATACCGATGCAATGTTCTCTATTGCAGATGAGCTGTCCTATTTTCTGAATACAGATCAGTTAATTGAACGTAATATCTTTCGCGTGGGTGTGTCTTCATCCATACATAAACTCATCGTGTACAACCTGATTCAACCCGCCTATAACAAAACACCCGAACTTCATCTGATTTGTAAAACCGGTGAAACCGAAAGACAGCTCAATGAATTGCGTACACATAAGCTTGACCTTCTGATTACCGACCGACTCAAGGTCATTGATGACATCTCTGCCTTCCAAATGAAAGAAGTGTTAAGTTCAGGTATTAGTTTATTTGCAACCCCCTCCCTCGCTCAAAAATTGCGCTCAGAAGGCTTACCAGATAGCTTACAAGGGGTTGCTTTGCTCGCCAATGCACGTAATGCAGTCTATTTCGAGCGCCTAATCGCCTGGCTGGCTAAACGCAATATTCACATGCGTATAGGTGCAGAGATCGATGATAGTGCCCTAATTAAGATCTTTGGTTCTCATGAGATGGGCGTCTTTGCCGCTCCTACCATGATTGCAGATGAAGTCTGCAGACAGTATCAAGTGGAACTACTTCTAGAAATCGATTCAGTACAGGATAAAATCTACGCAATCTACAGCGATATATCTAATGCCTCTCCTTGGATTGAAGAGATCTGCAATACCACATTTAACTAACCTGTTGCGAAGAACTGACTGATTTGATACCCGACTCCGCTTCCATAAACAACTGAGCCAGGTTCACCTGCAAGCACTCTGTACGTGCCTGATCTAAAGTTCTTAATCGACTATTTAACGAGTCTTCCCAGGGTTCTATATCACGCATATCTGAAGATTCAGGTATCGGCCATGGCAGAAGTGCGGCCAACTCCTGTACGGAAAACTGATGTAAATCGCGGCTTAACAGATAAGCACCATCAGCAGTTCTGCGGATGATACCTTTGCGCATTAAGAGTTTCACATACTGATCCCAATGCTCCTGATTCAAGCATGGAGTTTGTTGCAAGATCTCCGTTGCCGTCATCGATTTGCCTTCTTGTTGTTTAACCCATAACTGTCTAATCAAGTGCAGTATGACCCACAAATGGGGGCGTGAAACCATCTTATGACTGGGTTGATAGATGGTTAACGCTCGACTCAACTCCGCTCCCATCAAAATAATGATCCAGCTAATAAAGATCCAGGCTAAAAACATGGGAAACGCGGCAAAAGCACCATATATCAGCTCATATGAAGGAAACTGTGTAACAAAAAAAGCAAACCCACGCTTAGCAATCTCGAACATAATCGCGGCAAATAAACCTCCAGCCAGTGCAAAACGTATAGGCACTGAGCAGTTAGGTACCGCCGTGTAAAGCAAGGTAAAGGCGATCATGGAAAAAAGAATGGGCAAAAAGCTGATAACTCGATTAGGACCAACAAAATCTGTCGCACTGGAGTATACAGGCAAGGCGGTAATGTATGAGGTGATCACTACACCTAAACCAACCAGTAGCGGACCTAAGCTCAAGACCGCCCAATATAACAAGAAACTGGATACCCCCTTACGAGGCTCATCGACACGCCAGATTCGGTTTAAAGCATCCTCTATGTTCTTCATCATCATGATAGAGGTAATGATCAAGAAGATAACACCCACTGCCGTTAAGCGTCGCGCTTGACTGGTAAAATCACTGAGGTACTGATAGACCACCTCCCCAGTAGCAGGAACAAAGTTCTCCAAAACCCAATGCTGAACAACATCACCGGCTCCTTGAAATGCAGGAATAATAGCCAACATCGAATAGGAAACAGTGACTAAAGGCACTACCGCGAACAGGGTCGTATAGGTTAATGCAGATGCATTCAACACACCTTGATTATCAAAAAATTGACGAATTAAATCTCGGCAAAAACGGACCCAGGTCCAAGCATTCAATGTCGAAATTTTCACGAAGTCCTCTCGTTAAGTTGGACAGGGTTCATTGGACATATACAATAGACCGCCTACAAGCCTATAAGGTCGGTAATCTAAACAGAGAGTAACGTCATGCCCAATACCCTGATTTATCACAATCCACGTTGTTCCAAGTCGCGTCAAACATTGCAACTTTTGCAGGATAAGGGTATCACACCAGAAATTAAAGAATACCTAAAAAATCCACCCACAGCTGAAGAGTTGCAACAAATTCTTGATCTATTAAAGATCAAGGCGAGAGACTTATTGCGTACAAAAGAAGCACAATACAAAGAAGCGGGATTAGATAACCCTTCATTAGATGATCACGCCATCATAGAGGTGATGATCCAATACCCTAAACTGATCGAGCGCCCGATAGTGATACATCAAGGGCAGGCTCGTATCGGCAGACCACCTGAACAGGTTCTGGAGTTGCTCTAATGCAAACACCCTATGTTCTTGTGCTGTATTACAGCAGACACGGTGCCACAGCCAACCTAGCAAAACACCTTGCACGCGGTATCGAAACTGCAGGCATAGAGGCGCGTATCCGCACAGTTCCTGAGGTTTCGGCAACCTGTGAAGCCGTGGACAGTAGCGTACCCGACGTTGGTGCCCCTTACTGCACACTGGATGACTTAAGGCACTGCTCTGGCTTAGCACTGGGTAGCCCTACTCGCTTTGGCAATATGGCGGCTCCGTTAAAATACTTTATCGATAGTACCAGTGAGCTTTGGCTGTCTGGTGCGTTAATTAACAAGCCTGCGGGTGTTTTTTCATCCACCGCAAGCCTGCATGGCGGTCAAGAAACAACATTAATCTCAATGATGATGCCTCTTTTACACCAGGGTATGGTCATCGCAGGGATTCCTTACAGCGAAAGTGCCTTAACCAAAACAGAAACAGGTGGAACACCCTATGGGGCGACCCATGTTGCAGGGTCACAAGGCGAACATCGTTTAGATCAACATGAAATCTCGCTTTGCCAAGCGCAGGGTAAACGCCTGGGTGAATTAGCGCTAGCACTACTTCGGAGAAACACATGACACTGGCTGAAAAAGTAAAACTGAGCCACCTGATAACCAAGATCAGCTATTTTGCGTTACTGATCTTGCTAACACTATGGTACTTAGTGATTGCGCCTGCTCAAACCGATCACCCCTGGGTCATATGGTTGATCCACTTTTTACCCTTAGTTGCATTTATCCGAATTGTTATCAAAGGCGATGCCCGAGGTCACGCTTGGCTCTGCTTTGTGTTATTGCTGTATTTTATTGGCGCTGTGTTCGCCACCATGATGCCTTTAACTCGATGGTTAGGCCTCACTGAAGCCATTCTTATCTGCATTTTATTTACCAGTGCGATGATGTTTGCGCGCTGGAAAAGCCAGCATGACCGAGGGTTACGCTAAATGCCAGTCACTCATTTCAGCATTCAGCGCATCGACAAAACGGATGCGCAACAAGCAAGCCAGGTCACGATTACTGATTCACCCCACGACATAGAACAGCATGCTCACTCCATCATCAGTGAATTCAAACGGATACAAGGAAGCCGAGCAGGTCGTCAGTATGGCACCTTTCACAGCGAACACCCGGGCTTTAAAGCCTTACTCATGCAATGGAGAGAGGAGCAGATTCCGTTTGTACGATTTGCTCAACAAGTCACTCGTCAGTTAGGCCTGCAGTTAGATCAGCATGAGGAGCTATTTCAGGGATATCTCTGTTTCATTGCCGAAACCTTGGAACGTGGTGATCGACTGTTTATCTTTCACCTTCGCCAAACGGCCGCCTTAACGCTCAACGCCACACTGGAGTTGCAGGAAACCGACTACATAGAGTTCAGTGAAACAGGATTTGGTGTTGCTATCGATTTGCAAAGCTTCGAAGATGAAGCCGATAAATACATCACACTGAGTTTTGGTCGAGGAGATCGAGGCATCAAAACACCTGTGTGCGAATGGCTAGGCTATCAAGACACCGTCGACAAGCGTGCCGAAACTGAACATTTTTTAGCCTTAGTAGACACTTACTGTAATGACCTGCCGTCCGAGGAAAGCCAACCCCTGCGAGAAAAGGTAATCGGCTATTGCATGGATCAAGATAAGGCGGGTGAGCCAGTTGTATATAAGGAGCTGTCAAACCAGGTTGACGAAGGTTTGGAACGCTATGTTCGACAACATCAAGAGACTCCTAGGGATGAGTTAATACCCGATCGCAAACAGTTACGCAACTACCTGCGCTTTACGGGTAAAAACAACGATGTTTCGATCAGTTTTGCCAGTAGTAGTCTGGGCAAAGAGGTTGAATTCGACCCCAATCAAGAAGTACTGATGATTCGTAACTTACCCAAAACACTGCTTAGACAGTTAAAGAAACTTCATGACGAAGGGTATGATTAATGCTGACCAATGACAGGCGATGCAGATAAGCTTCTCCACCCAAGTTGCGCATCTGCCTGAGCACAAAGGCTTGCCGCGTTCGCATATATTGACTCGGTTGCCTTACATCCATACGTGCGGGCGATGGAAGGACAACAGCTAACATCGCCGCCTCTTCCCGTGTGATGTCCGCAACAGGCTTATTTAACAAATACTGACTAGCCGCACCCACGCCATATTCCTGCCGACCAAACTGGGCGATGTTTAAATATATTTCTAAAATACGCTCTTTAGGCAGAAACACCTCTAGCACCAATGCCACCCCCCACTCCACAACCTTTCTAAAGGTACTACGGTCTCCCCACAAAAAGAGGTTTTTGACCACTTGTTGTGTAATTGTACTGCCACCACCAGCAACCTGACCGCTACGATACGCTTGAATAGCCTGTAAAGTAGCATCCCAATCAATACCGCGATGATCAGGGAACTTTTGGTCTTCAGAAGCGATCACAGCCAGTTGCATGACGGCTGGAATGTCTGACAATGCCACCCACTGATGTCGCACAAACTCGATATCATCACTAAACCAGGCATTAAGATTATGCTGTAGCATAAAAGAGGATGTGGGTGGGTTTATCCAGCGTAAAGAAGCTAGTAATGCTACAAACAGGATCAACAGCAACAGCAGTGATAACACGGCTCGTTTAATCCATAGTTTTAGCCTCTTTATCATCGATTAAGCCTCTTAATTAGACTAAATGCGGTTTCAAAATCATAGATATACACTAAACTTACCCGCATGAACATCACTACAACCATCTCTTGGAGTCATTATGGCAACCTATTCTCTTACACTCGAAGGCCTTACCTGCAACGGCTGTGTCAATGCGGTCAAAACTGCACTCAACAGCTTGGATGGTATTGAATCAGTGGAGGTTACTCAACAAGAAGCCAAGATTACCGGTGATGTTGAGATAAATAATATTATCGAAGCGGTTGAAAATGCCGGTTTTGAGGCCATACCTAAGTAAACAGCTTTCTACACATAAGGTATTAAAGAAGTATCATGTCATCGTCAACCCGCTTGGCACTGCGAGGACTTCGCTGTGCGGCCTGTGTCAACAGCATTGAAACCGCCCTATCAAAGCTTGAAGGTGTTGAGGAGGTCTCTGTTAATCTGGCAGATCGCAGTGCAGATGTTAAAGGCTCTGCACCAACACACGCACTAATCAATGCGGTCAGTGATGCGGGTTTTCATGCCACTCCAATGGATGCACAGTATGGTGAAGATGAAAAACGGCAAGAGGAAGCTGAACTGCTCCAGTTAGCAAAACGCAGAACCTGGGTCGCCCTGCTTCTAGGTGTCCCACAAATGTTGTTTATGATGACAGGACACCTGCCTATGCCAGATGATGGGCGCTTTATCTGGGGGGTTATCGGTGTACTCACTTTAGGCATGATGGTGTATTCAGGTGGCCACTTTTTTACCGGCGCATGGAAAGCACTTAAGAACAAGCACGCTACCATGGATACGTTGATTGCTATCGGAACCGGTAGCGCTTGGATCTATTCCACATTAGTCATTGTCTGGCCAGAAATACTCCCCGTTGAAGGACGCCATGTCTATTACGAAGCGGCCGCTTTTATCATCGGTTTAGTCAATTTAGGCCATGTACTGGAAACCAGAGCAAGAGGTCAGGCATCCCAAGCCATCAGAGCTTTGATGCAACTGCAACCTGATACTGCCACCATCATCCTCCCTGGTGGTGAAGAAAAGCAGATGCGACTGAGCTCGATTCAGCCCAGCGATCTATTGCGCGTTAAACCCGGAGAGCGAATTCCCGTTGATGGGCAACTGGCTGATGGGGAAACACGGGTTGATGAGTCTATGCTGACGGGCGAACCTTTACCCATTCTGAAAAAGAAAGGAGATTGGCTCTCAGCAGGCACAGTAAACCTATCAGGCAGTATTAAATTACGTGTTCGCAAAGTGGGTGAAGAAACAGCACTGGCGCAGATCATTGCACAAGTGCGCCAAGCACAAAACTCTAAACCCGCCATTGGACGATTGGCAGATAAAATCAGCAGTATATTTGTCCCCATAGTTATTCTCATTGCGATCATCACAGCGATTATCTGGTGGTATGTCGGGCCACAACCATCCAGCGCTTACGCTTTTATTACAGCCATGACCGTACTCGTCATCGCCTGCCCCTGTGCTCTGGGCCTAGCAACCCCCATGTCAATCACCGTAGGCGTCGGTCGAGCCGCTGGCAAAGGCATCCTCATTCGCAAGGGTGATGCGTTACAGGCCTCTTCTCAACTGGATGCTGTCGTATTAGATAAAACTGGAACAGTGACAGAAGGAAAACCTGCCGTTACGCACATAGAGATCTTGAACCCATCTATGTTGCAGTTCAATGATCAGACCGATGATCAGAATATCGAAAATTATCTATTGCAACAGATCGCTACTATTGAACGCGCTTCAGAACACCCCTTAGCCCAAGCCATTGTTCAACAGGCTCAAGAACGTGATCTAGAACTGGCCGAAAGCGGATCGCCTACTATTCATCCGGGTCAAGGTATCAGTGACCAGATTGCAGGCCAACGCTGGGCGATCGGAAATGAAGCCTTAATGCGTAATCAAGGTGTTGGTTTTGATGAAGCAACCGAACAACGTATCAATACACTTTCCGATCAAGGTAATACGCTGGTCATGCTCGCGATTGATAGTCACTTGGTCGCTTTACTAGGCATTACAGACCCCATCAAATCTGACAGTGCCAGTGCAATTAAGCGTTTAAAAGACAGTGGTATCAAGGTCATCATGCTGACAGGTGACAGTGAACGTAC
>SLCQ01000108.1 GCA_007125745.1 Nitrincola sp. | reverse complement strand
TAACACTCAGTCATGATCAAGAAGATATGCGAAAAGCGTTAATAGGTTTATCCCATATGATTGAAATGGGGCAGTCGATAGATCATCTGCTGGTGCAACGAATTGAACAAGAAAGGTTAGAAGGACATGAGCCCGGCTTTGTAGAAGAGGAGTTGCTCTTTCCCTTGCGTCAACGGATTCTAGATTTGCAACAACAGTATGCTGTTTGTCAACAAGGTATTTTAGCGATTGAATTAATTATTCGAAATAATCGTGAATTGGTTAGAGGTGTTGATCGTTCACTCAATGTAACCCTGTCAGCACTTAGGGTCGCGGTTAATGTGGCCTTGGCACTGACCAATCAAAAGCTGGTTCTGGATCATATAGATGCACTTAACAACACAACAGATCAAATGATTGCAGAAACCGCTCAGGCTTTGCGTCGACAAGGTACTGAAATACAACAGCGAGCGGTTTCCGCTCAGCTGAATATGGAAACACTGGAACAGGCGTTTGCTGAGATGCAAAGTGCGTTAGACGAAGTGTCGAATTACCGTCGTGAAGCACTCCCGGTCCTGCAAGCGCAAATTGGTCGTATGCAAGCCTTAAATAATCGGTAGAATAGATCTACTAAATGAGATCACTGAGCTAAGAAGAGATGTAAAAATGTTATCGAATGAACAGGATGTGTTAAAAATTAGCCGTAATCCGTTGTTTATCATCCGAGGTTCTGTTGATCTCGTGATTGCTGGTTTCTTTTTCAACCTTTACCGAAGTGCTATCTCATCAATTCCCTTTTGGGATGATTGGCGATTAGTTAATCTCTATCGCACTATGATGGAAGATTTTTTTGATCAAGTATTTGCTGTTCCTGCCGCTTGGATTGGCTGGGTTTTATTAGCTGTTGCCATCTATTTTTTCTATCATGCGTTGCGTCGTTATCTGCATCAGTTTAGTACGGTTTATAGATTTACCAGTGTGCGAGTTATGAAAAAAACGGGCATATTCGGTGTATCGACACAGGAGCTTTTTTTGCGCTCCATAGACGGCGTTTCTCGTCAGCAATCATTGTTAGGAAGATTGCTAGGCTATGGGACACTGCGTATAGCAGGTCGAGGTGTAGAGGTGCTTGAGTGGCATTATGTCAGTGACCTAGACCGTGTTAAAGAAACCTTAGAAAAGCGATTATTGGCTAAAAACTCAAAACCAGCAGAGCGCTCGATGGATGCTATGAGTCGGTCAAAGGATGATACAGCCACACATTCATAAAATTTTCATGATTTTCTCTCGAACCCCCGCGATGAATCACCTATAATCGCGCCCTTTGATTCACAGGGTTGCTTAAACCCACAATAGCGGGGATTGCCATCGATGCTTCAGACACCCTACTACTTGATTGACCGTAGTAAGCTCAAGCGTAATATGGAAAAAATAGCCTATGTACGAGAGCATTCAGGAGCCAAAGCGCTTTTAGCGTTGAAGTGTTTTGCGACCTGGTCGGTTTTTGACTTGATGAGTCGCTACATGGATGGCACGACTTCTTCCTCGCTTAATGAAGTTAAACTTGGAAAGCTAAAGTTTCCAGGTGAAACTCACGCCTATAGCGTTGCTTATGCTGATCATGAAATAAATGAAGTATTAGCTCACTCAGATAAAATTATTTTCAACTCAATCAGTCAATTAGAAAGATTCTATGAAAAGTCGTCAGAGCATGTGAGAGGTCTTAGGGTGAATCCGAGAGTGAGTAGCTCAGATTTCATCATTGCCGACCCAGCTCGACCTTACAGCCGATTAGGTGAGTGGGATCCCGCTAGCATAGAGACTGTGATCGATAAGATTAGTGGTTTTATGTTTCACAATAACTGTGAAAATGAGAACTTTGATCTTTTTGATCAGATGCTGACACAAATCGAAGAGAGTTTTGGTCATTTGTTGCATCAGGTTGACTGGGTCAGTCTTGGCGGTGGAATACACTTTACAGGTGAAAACTATCCAATCGATGCCTTTTGTGAACGTATAAAGCTTTTTTCAAACCGTTTTGGTGTTCAAGTTTACCTTGAACCAGGTGAAGCGGCGATTACGCAGACAGCAACCCTTGAGGTTACAGTACTTGATACGCTTTTTAATGGTAAACATCTTGCTGTCGTAGACAGTTCCATTGAGGCGCATATGCTAGATCTGCTTATTTATCAGCAAAGTGCACGCATGTTACCCAATGATGGGCCTCATGATTACATGATTTGTGGTAAATCCTGTCTGGCGGGTGATATTTTTGGCGAGTTTAAATTTCCAACACCTTTAAAAGCAGGTGACCGTTTGTCCATCCAGGATGTAGCGGGTTATACCATGGTAAAAAAGAATTGGTTTAATGGCGTGCAAATGCCAGCCATTGCAGTGCGCCATGAGGATGGCCGTGTCGAACTGGTTAAGGAGTTTACCTTCGACGACTTTGTCCATAGCCTCTCTTGAGGCGTGAATTTAATCCATGTGAAAAGTGGAGTTGCACAACAATGAAGAAAAACGTTCTGATAATCGGTGCTGGAGGTGTGGCCCAAGTAGTGGCTCATAAATGTGCGCAACATAATGACATTCTCGGAGATATCGCTATAGCATCCCGAAATGTCGCTAAATGCGAGCAAATTATTACCAGTGTCCAAGAAAAAAACAGTCTGAAGGTGCCTGGAAGATTAACCGCTCATGCCCTGAATGCACTGGATATAGAAGCTACTAAGGCCTTGATCAGAGAAACCGACTCTCAGATCGTTATTAATGTGGGTTCTGCATTTATCAATATGTCCGTTCTCCAAGCCTGTATCGATACTGGTGCGGCATACTTGGATACTGCGATTCATGAAGATCCAGCAAAAATATGTGAAACACCACCCTGGTATAATAATTATGAATGGCAACGCAAAGCTATTTGTGAAGAAAAGGGGGTTACCGCCATTCTTGGGGTGGGTTTTGACCCAGGTGTAGTTAATGCCTATGCGGCATTGGCGGTTGATGAATATTTTGACAGTATAGACTCAATTGACATTATTGATGTGAATGCGGGTAGTCACGGTAAATACTTTGCTACCAATTTTGATCCTGAAATTAACTTCCGTGAGTTCACAGGTCAGGTATGGTCTTGGCAAAATAACAAGTGGACCAGCAACAAAATGTTTGAAGTTAAGCGTACTGACGAGCTTCCTGTGGTTGGTGAACAAACGACCTATATGACAGGTCATGATGAAGTCCACTCACTTTCACAAAACTTGAATGTCCCTAATGTACGCTTCTGGATGGGCTTTGGCGAACACTACATTAATATCTTTACCGTTCTAAAAAATCTTGGTTTGCTTTCTGAACAACCCGTGACGACTGCAGAAGGTCTCGACGTTGTGCCATTAAAAGTTGTGAAGGCGGTCTTGCCAGATCCTGCTTCTCTTGCACCCGATTACACAGGTAAAACCTGTATTGGTGATATCGTCAAGGGGCAAAAAGCAGGGCAGGAGCGAGAGGTCTTTATTTACAACGTTGCTGATCACAAAGAAGCCTATAATGAGGTGGGTAGTCAGGGTATCTCCTATACCGCTGGCGTACCTCCTGTAGCAGCCGCTATTTTGGTTGCTAAAGGTGACTGGGATGTTGCCAAAATGGCCAATGTTGAAGAGCTACCTCCACAACCGTTTTTAGGGTTGCTGAATGAGATGGGGTTACCCACTCGAATTAAAGATGAAAATGGTGATAGGGCATTAACTTTTTAGTATTACCTACGTAACAACTCAAAACCCAGCTAGCGCTGGGTTTTTTGCTTTCCATGATACTTTGAATTAAAATCAATTTATTATATGCCAGTTGTAGCAGTTGATTTATTTTCGGCTGTTGGGATTTACAATGTATAAGATATTTTATCACCATCTTATACAGCACAGGGGAGTGTTGGTGTTGAATTTATTACATAATAATCACAAGCTTAACTTCGAAAATCAAGCGCGTCAAGTTGGCTTTCAACAGTTTATTCAAACCTTATTCCGAACCCTGCTTATAACTCCTCTGGGTTGGGTGCTTATATTTACACTATCTTATGGCTTTGCTCCACTGGATAAATTGATTTATTGGACTTTTTTATTCTTTATTAGCCTGATAGCAATTCTATTTTGTTTAAATCGTTTAATTAAAAAAACGCCTAATGTTATTAAAGATCAAAAACTCATTTTACTGATTGTAACCTGTTATGGTTTTCTATGGGGTTTGATGGCATATGGAGCTATGGGTTATGACACCGTTTTGGATAGTTGGGTCTTGACCATGTTAGTGGGGATTGTATCTGTTAATCTCCTCAGCTTTATCACTTTCCCTAAAGCGTTTTATTTTTTAGTCTTCGGCATGTGGTTAAGCACTACTCTATCAGTATTGATGATTCTTGATCGCTACGAGTTAGGCTGGAAAGCGTTGTTTGGTATCTTAATCTACGTCATTTCATTACTTTACGTTGTTAAGCCTATATCTAACCGCGTATTAGAAGGGATTCGAATGCAACTGCTCAATCAATCAATGGCTGAAGAGCTTACAAAATCTCTGAAAGCTGTATCTCACCAAGCAAACACGGATGCATTGACCGGTTTGCTCAACAGGCATGCGCTAAATAAAGCTTTAGATGATTTTATTGTAAAGGGTGAACGACGTAATACTATCTTTACGTTGTTGATGATAGATATCGATTACTTCAAGCAGATTAATGACACCTATGGTCATGATATTGGTGATAGAGCGTTACAGCATGTAGCACAGTGTATCGACCGCCAGCTTAGGGAAGAGGATGTATGTGCTCGCTTTGGTGGTGAAGAGTTTGTTGCACTACTGCCTAACACAAATACGACAGAAGCCGTGTTTGTTGCTGAGAGAATCCGACAATCTGTTGAGTCAACACCACTCACAAATCCCAATGAAATTATTACCATATCCATTGGAGTGGCTACGCATCAAGTAGGTATGTCTGCTGAAGCACTATTGAAAGCCGCCGATGATGAGGTCTATCTTGCTAAGCAACAGGGGCGCAATCAAATCAGTATTTCTAACACAGATACATTTAATACGTTACCAACTCATTCTTAAAAGACTATAAATATTTTCTTGATACATTGTTTTTAAAGCTCTCTAGAGGTACATAATTGATCTATAGTAGTTATTATTACAGATTGATTTTGCATGGGTGAATGTAGTGACCTTATCAAGCGGTGCCGGTGTTGCGTCAAAAAAACACTTTATGCAAGAAGCTAAAGAGCAGGGCTTTGAGCAGTTTATCAAAACTATCTCTACTACCTTTTATGCTATACCTGTTTCATGGTTATTGCTGGTTGGCTTAGCTCATCAATCCGTTTCTCTGACTCCATTCTTTTTGTGGATAGTTATTTTTTACATTTATTGGGTTTACGCTGTTATAGCCTTCAATCGAATTAAGTCAGAAGGCCCCAAGCTTTCAAAACATTTTAAAGAAGTCTGTATCATATTAGTTTTGGAAGGTATTTTATGGGGGGCAATGTTTTATGTTGTGATGGGTTATGACATCAAAACCGATACTTGGGCTGCCATCTTCTTTGTGGGTATCATCTCAGTCATACTACCGACATATATTACCTACCCGACAGGTTTTCAATTGGTGCTTTTAGGTACAATCTTGTCTGCTCCTGTTTCTTTTTTAATGCTATCAAATAACTCAATCATGTTTACAGACAAGATCATTGCGATACTGATGTATCTTGTTGCCATAGGCTTCTTAATTCGTCCTATTTCAGCAAAAGTGATTGAAGGTATTCGTCTAGAACTGGTCAATACTGCGCTTAATGAAGAGTTACAAAAAAGCTTAACTGCCTTATCACATCAAGCGAATACAGATGCACTGACGGGTAAGTTAAATCGTCGTGCTCTGAATAAAGCCCTTGATGACTTGGTGGTCAAGGGTGAGAGGCGACGGTCAACATTTTCTCTGTTGATGATCGATATCGATTTCTTTAAGTCAATTAATGATACGCACGGGCATGATGTCGGTGATAAAGCTTTACAGCATGTGGCAGATCGGATTGTGGCGCAATTGAGAGAGGATGATCTTTGTGCTCGTTATGGTGGTGAAGAATTTGTGGTGCTTTTGCCATCAGCGTCTCTTGATGAAGCCAGAGTCGTAGCCGAAAGAATTAGATTTGCGGTAGAACACTCTCCATTAAAACTTCCTCATCAGCCTATTACCCTATCGATTGGTGTAGCAACTTATCAACCTGGAATGAGTGCAGACATGCTTCTTAAGGTTGCAGATAATGAAGTTTATGCGGCTAAACAAAATGGACGTAATCAAGTTAGATTTAGTTCTGCTAATCGTGCCGGTCTTATCGCATCCAAGTGAGACAAAGGCTTCCGTTAAGAGATCTTGTGTTTAATTTACCTATATAAACATTAACAATACTTAGCTAATATATGGCTTCAGTGTTTTAATAGTGAGTTTATACGTATGTTTAAATACAATGATCGACAACACTCTTTTCGCTATCGGACGGGTAAGCTGATTGAGGGCGTTCTATCTGGTTTTGGGATGAAATCCCTGGATTCTCAATTTCTGTTTTCATACGTAGTCATGTTCATTTTAACTGCGATGAACCTGATATTTGTATTGCTGACGATCAACAATCCTGGCCAACTTCAGTGGCTACATTACTCTGTATTTGCGTCGATTAGCGTTCTTGTATTATTAGTCTTTGGGCGTATGTTTGGTATGACTGTTATGATGAGGCAGGTCAAAAACTTACGTGATCACTTAACTATTCTTTCACAAGGGAACTTCTCAATACCTATCGAGGTTGACAATCCTAACAATGAGATAGGTCAAAATTATACGGCCTACAACAAAATAATCATGGGAGTAGGTGAGCTGCTTCATAAAGTAACCATAACCTCTGGCCGTGTCGGTACGAGTGCTGATCAAGTATCAACCACCTTATACGATACACAACGTGGCACACGCATTCAGTTAGCAGAAACGGAGCAATTAGCGACAGCTATCACCGAAATGGCTGCCACTGTACAGGAAGTTGCCCAAAGTGCCTCTAAAGCAGCAGGGTCTGCAACAGATGCAACACAGGCCGCTACACATGGCCATAAACTGATTGACGAAACCGTAAAAAGTATCGGTAGTGTTGCTGATCGTGTGTCAGAGTCTGAAGCAACAATTACGGAGTTAGCAGAAGGCAGTAAAAAAGTTAGTCAAATTGTGGAAGTGATTAATTCGATAGCAGAACAAACAAATTTGTTGGCTTTAAATGCTGCTATTGAGGCTGCGCGAGCGGGTGATCAGGGACGAGGTTTTGCGGTAGTGGCAGAAGAGGTTAGAACGCTGGCTCAAAGAACTCAAGATTCTACTGAAAATATAGCGGTGATTATCGATCAACTACTGAATCAGTCATCAACAGCTGTTGACGTAATACAACGAAGTCAGACAGAAGTATCCAACTGCGTTGCTCATGCCGATCAAGCTGGGCAAGCGCTGACGGAGATCGTTAACTCTGTTCGTGTCATATCAGATATGAATACCCAAATTGCAACAGCCGCTGAAGAGCAGAGCCAAGTTGCTCAAGATATGGATGGAAATATTAATAAAGTCGCTGAGCTTGCTCGACGTACTAATAGTTACGCAGAGCAGACGGTTGAAGCGACTGATTTGATAGGTTCACATGTAGCTCAACTTAATCACGAATTGTCACACTTCAAAACTCTTGTAAAAGGTGTCGATTTAAGTGCGGCTAAATCGGCGCATTTATCGTGGAAAACCCGGCTACGTTCTTTTTTAGATGGCAAAAGTTCATTAAGCCTCAAAGAAGCTGTTTCACATCATGACTGTG
>SLCQ01000146.1 GCA_007125745.1 Nitrincola sp. | reverse complement strand
TCATTGATCGTCAGATTGCTGAAAACCATTGGACGCGGGTTGAGTCAGCAGAAGTCAGCAACCCATCCATTCTAAATAACAAGAATGTGCTGGTTCCTTTGACACTTGTTGAAGGTATTGATCTAAATGAAAAAATTAAACAATTGGGGTTGTTTCTTGAAAGTGATGTTGAGATCAGCGAGGTGCTTCCCTGGTTACCTAAGGCAAGGCTCATTGCCATAAACTTTACCACCTTTAGGGATGGTCGTGGGTTTAGTTTGGCGCGTCAAATTCGACGATTAGGTTATGCGGGTGAGTTGAGAGCTGTGGGGTATTTTGCACGTGATCAACTGGCCTACCTTGAGCGTTGTGGCTTTAATGCTTTTGATATTTCCGGAGCACAGGAGGCTGATGAGCTAATCAAAGCGTTTACTGAAATTACAGTGCGTTATCAAGGCTCAGCGGATGATCCTCGTCCACTTTATCGACAGCCGTCTTTACCAGGAGGGTCATAATGAGCGACGCTTTACCCGCTTTGTTGATGCATAAAATATCACAGGTAGTCGAGCAGTTATCGTCAGCTGTTGTTACCTATGAGCAAAACTTGATCTTAGCGAATAGCTTAGGTGCCGAAGATATGGTGTTGGCCGATCTCTTGTCGCGCCACCTGCCTGAAATACCGCAATTTGTTTTGGATACAGGGCGCTTGCCGGAAGAAACCTTATCCTTATTAGCCAAAATGGCAGAGCGATATCCCAAGGCTGTAATTGAGGTTTATTATCCCGAGTCATCTGCCGTTGAGTCTTATGTGCGTCATTATGGGATCAATGGCTTTTACACTTCGCAAAGCTTACGAAAAACCTGTTGTTCTGTACGTAAACTGGAGCCTTTGAAACGTGCACTAAAGGGTCGAAAAGCCTGGATTACCGGATTAAGGCGTGAGCAGTCAGTCACTCGAGATACGGTGGCGTTTTCAGCATGGGACGATGCAAACGGATTGCAAAAATTAAACCCGCTAGCCGATTGGTCGCTGGATGAGGTATGGGCTTATATTCATCATTTTGATGTTCCCTATAATGCACTTCATGATCAGCATTATCCCAGTATCGGTTGTGCACCCTGTACCCGTGCTATCAGTGTGGGTGAAGATCTTCGTGCGGGGCGTTGGTGGTGGGAAAACTCAGAAACTCGCGAGTGTGGCCTACATGCCGCAACCCCTCTGCCTATTCGACAAAAGCCTTGATTGATCGTTTTATCAGGCTTTTGTAACCACTCCCTTTAATATCATGCCCCTTAGGTTCAGTTATGGAATATCTACCACTGTTTTTTGATCTAAAGCATCGCTCAGTATTATTAGTGGGAGGAGGTGATGTGGCTTTGCGCAAAGCAAGGTTGCTGATCCGTGCAGGCGCACAGGTTACCCTGGTTGCCCATAGCGTCAATGACGAACTGGCGCGTTTGCTCGCAACGCATAACGGCAAAGTGATCCTGGGTGATTATGGTGCTGAACAACTCAGGCATAAAGTACTGGTTTTAGCCGCGACCGATGATGAAGTACTCAATGAGCAGGTTTACCGTGATGCTGTTGCCATGCAGATTCCTGTTAACGTAGTGGACAATCCGCCCTTATGCACCTTTATCTTTCCGGCGATTGTTGATCGATCACCCATCGTGATTGGTATCAGTTCAGGCGGACAATCACCTGTGTTGGCTCGTATTTTACGTTCAAAACTAGAAAGCCAGATCCCCGTCAGTTTTAGTCGATTGGGTGCTTTAGTGGGGCGCTTAAGAGATAAAGTGAAAGATCGTTTTAGCAGTGTCAATGAGCGTCGAGTGTTTTGGGAAAAAGTG
Source organism: Nitrincola sp. (assembly GCA_007125745.1). Classification (GTDB taxonomy): domain Bacteria; phylum Pseudomonadota; class Gammaproteobacteria; order Pseudomonadales; family Balneatricaceae; genus Nitrincola. The sequence continues at coordinate 6,032 of SLCQ01000146.1, read as the reverse complement.
TTGCAGGGGCAGGTTGCTGAAAAAGTCTTTTCAGGCCGTGATCAAGAAGCAGAAACATTGCTTCTACAGCAGATTGAAGCAGGAAATGCCGATAATCAAACAGGTGAGGTTTATCTGGTGGGAGCGGGGCCGGGTGATCCAGACCTGCTCACCTTTAAAGCCTTACGTTTGATGCAACAAGCAGACGTTGTTCTCTATGACCGTTTAGTATCAGCAGAGGTGTTGGAATTATGCCGACGCGATGCCGATATGATTTATGTCGGCAAACAGCGCAACAATCACGCCGTCCCACAGCAGGATATTAATCAACTCTTAATAACGCATGCTCAAGCTGGTCGCCGTGTAGTGAGGCTTAAGGGTGGAGATCCATTTATATTTGGTCGAGGAGGGGAAGAACTTGAGCAGTTGAAAGAGGCGGGTATTCCGTTTCAGGTGGTGCCAGGTATCACTGCCGCCAGTGCCTGCTCAACCTATGGTGGTATTCCGTTAACGCATCGCAACTATGCTCAATCCGTTAAATTTGTCACCGGGCAGTTAAAAAATCGAACCACCGATCTTAACTTTAAAGAGATGATCACTCCCAATCAGACCATTGTGTTTTACATGGGATTACACACGTTAGACTTGCTAGTTGAAGGGTTGTTGGAGCATGGAAAACCTGCCGATACCCTGATTGCGATTGTCTCTCAAGGAACTTCAGAGCAACAGCGTGTCATCACGGGAAGGCTTGATAATATTTTAGAGCTTCAGCAACAGGCTCAATTAGAAGCGCCGGCGATTATCATTGTAGGAGAAGTGGTAGCACTTCAGTCGCAACTCAGTTGGTTTGGTAAGGAAGTGGCTTGAACTGATCTTGAGAAACCCGATCTTGAGAAACGCTGGCTTTCTGGCATCATGGCAACATGAAGACTTGGTTTGTTTATATGCTTCGGTGTAACGATAATAGTTTGTACACGGGGATCACCACTGATCTAGACCGTCGTTTGCGCGAGCATAATCACTCGGAGCGTTTAGCCGCACGTTACACGAGAGCAAGACGCCCTTTAACACTGGTATGGAATGAGGTTCATACCAGTCGAAGTAGTGCTTTAATACGAGAAGCACAGCTCAAAAAAATGAACCGTCAGGCGAAAGAAAAGCTGTTGAATCAGTGAAAATAACCATTAATGCCTTGAATCTTCTTTATTCGCAGGTCATCAATGACTACAATAGGATGAATTATTGTCGCATTTTGACAGAAAAAGGAAATAAAATGCTATCTAAGTCCTTGAAAAACGTGTTGATTTCTTTGAGTCTGGCGTTATCTTTATCGGTCACATTTGCTCATGCTGAGAGTGATCAAGATCCTTGGGAAGGCTTTAATAGGGCTGTTTTTAGTTTCAATGAAGGCCTAGATAGAGCAATTCTAAAACCGGTCACTCAAGGTTATCGATATGTTACGCCTCAGGTAGCACAAACGGGTGTTAACAACTTTTTTGAAAATCTCAAAGATGTTCGAACCCTCGTCAATAATCTATTACAAGGTAAATTCCATAACGCAACAGAAGACTTTGCGCGTATTACCTTTAATACCACCTTTGGTTTGGGCGGCCTGATTGATGTCGCAACCCCCATGGGTATTCCCAAAAATAATGAAGATTTTGGCCAAACATTAGGTGTATGGGGCGTTTCTTCAGGACCCTATGTAGTACTCCCTCTATTCGGCCCCAGTACAGTACGAGACACTGTCGGTATGGTGCCCGATTGGTACCTCGATCCTGTGTACTACGTTGATGATCGCTCTACACGCTACCCTTTACGCGCCATGCGTGTGATCGATACACGCTCACAATTGATGGATGCTGAAAGAATTATTAGTGGTGATCGCTACATCTTTATCCGTGATGCTTACCTTCAACGCCGAGAGTTTTTAATCAATGACGGCGAAGTGAATGTTACTTTTGACGAAACAGATTTCTAGTTGATCCAAATACTGTGTTATGAACGGGCTGACTCATGAATCCAAAGCGCTTAAGGTTTAGAGATTTATGAGTCGTCCATTTCAGAACGTCCTAGTGGCATCAAACTCCACTGAAACCATCGATAGACTCTTCGAAATCTGTGAAATGTGTGACGAACCCAACATTAAAGTGATGTTGGTGCGTGATAATGAATCAGCGATAGAATCGCTTGAAAATAAAAATATTTCCGTTGCTATTCTGGATCTAAACCTTATTTCTTTAGAAAGTCTTAAGCTGTTTTCTAAACACCTGTGTCCAAAGCCTGTCGTGACCTTAATTTCAGAAGATAGCTCGATTGCGATGCGCATTGCACTGAGAGCGGGTGCCGATGATGTTTTCCTGCGAACCGAGCTTTACGATAATGTGAATGCGTTCGTAAAATCGATGCGACGCCAAATACGTCGTGCGGCGCACATTGAAGATGCAAATTCACTTCGAGATACGCTTGAAAGAAGTTTAGATGAACTCCGTGCAGATCATCATGCCGCGCAACATGTACAACAAAACCTTCTGCCAGAAAAAGAACAGCTCATTAATGGTATTCGCTATGAGTACACCCTGACACCTTCGCTGTTGCTGAGTGGTGACTTTGTCGATGCGATTCAAATTAATGATCATTTAACGATGTTTTACTTAGCAGATGTCTCTGGGCATGGTGCCTCATCAGCCTTAGTCACTGTTTTGCTGAAAAATCTGACGGGTCGTTTGTTACGTAATTACAGAAGAAAATCAAGTTTTGATCTGCTGTCGCCGATTGCTACTCTAAATCGCATCAATCAGGAAATTATTTTAACGCGAATGGGTAAGCATATGACCATGTTTATTGGCATTGTAGATACCCAGGCCTCTACGTTAACTTATGCAGTGGGTGGACATCATCCAATGCCCGTTTTAACGGTTGAAGGACAATCAAACTTTCTCGAAGGTCGAGGAATGCCGGTGGGTATGTTTGATAAACCTGTATTTGAGGAGCGCGAGGTTGAGTTGCCAACTCAATTTACGTTAACACTGTTTTCAGATGGGATTTTGGAAACAATTCATGAACCTTCTTTAGCAGGCAAGGAAGCACTGTTGCTGAGAACATTGAAGAATGGCTATATCTCTTCGGATGAATTAACCGCTCAGTTAGAGTTTGGTGCTGAAACTCATCCCGATGATGTTGCCATTATGACAGTATCCCGAGCCTGACCATGAGTGACGGTGAAATTTTTTATGCCTGTCAGGATGGGCATTACGTACTTAAGTTTGTGGGTGAAGTGCGCTTAACGCTGTGCTCTACTATCGATACTCACCTTGAGTACTGCTTATCCAAAGAGATCATCAGTGATACGCTGGTTGATTTGACAGAAACCACCAATATCGACAGTACCTCACTGGGTCTGGTCGCTAAATTAGCGATCAAGTGTTCTGAGAGGGATATGCCAAAACCCACCTTAGTCTCTACAAATCCTGACATCACCCAAATACTCATTGCGATGGGCTTTGATCAGGTGTTCTTGTTACTGGATTTCTTGCCTACCAGTGCTAAAGACCTTAAACAGGTTCCTTTTGTTGTAGAATCGGAAGACGACGTGCGTCAGCGAATCATCCAAGCGCATAAGGTGCTGATAGATCTAAATGAAAGCAATCGGAGTGCATTTAAAGACTTGGTTGAAACCTTGGAGAACTGCTCTTAAGCATTCAGGTTCACTATGTATGAGCAGGGCCGCGTGTCACCCCACTCATTATTGACGAGCGTTAGCGATCAACGTTGACTCAGTAGTGTTTCTAGCTTCACTTGATCAGCGGCAAAGTTACGGATACCTTCAGCAAGCTTTTCCGTTGCCATAGCATCTTCATTCATCTGCCAGCGAAACGCAGTCTCAGTCGTTTGTTCTTTTTGATCCTCAGACGTTGCTGATATCGGATCCAGTTGACGTGTTAAGGTGTCGGTGGACTCTGCAAGTTCCTGCATCAACGCTGGACTGATGGTTAAACGGTCACAGCCGGCCAAAGATCGAATTTCACCAATATTTCTAAAGCTTGCTCCCATCACAACAGTGTTGTAATCATGGCTTTTATAATAGTTATAAATTCGACTCACCGACTGAACGCCGGGGTCTAATTCACCTGAAAAGTCTTGGTCAGGTTGTTTAGCTTTGTACCAGTCTAGGATGCGACCGACAAAAGGTGATATTAAAAAAACACCCGCATCAGCACAGGCTTTGGCTTGGCTAAACCCGAAAAGTAACGTCAAGTTACACTGAATACCTTCCTTTTCTAGTATCTCTGCCGCCTTGATACCTTCCCAAGTTGAGGCAATTTTGATCAATACACGATCACGACCTACGCCCAGCTTTGCATACATCTCGATCAATTGACGCGCTTTAGCCAGCGTTGCCTGAGTATCAAAAGAGAGGCGAGCATCCACCTCAGTGGAGATACGTCCAGGGATCATTTGACTAATTTCACTACCCACGAGTACCGCCAACTGATCTGTCATGTTTTGCAGTTGTTCTGCATTGCTTCCGCCGAGCAACTGAGCCTGCTGTTTCGCCTGCTGAAGTAAATGTGCATATTTAGGGTCTTGAGCCGCTTTCAGCATCAACGATGGATTGGTGGTTGCATCTACGGGTTTAAAGCGGGCAATGGCGTCAATATCACCGGTATCGGCAACAACGCTTGTAATCTGCTTGAGTTGTTCTAACTGATCCATCATTTAATCCTTTCCTAAAACAAAGTTAAGTGCTTGTTGAAATACTTCTGGGCCGGCCGTTTTCTTATGGCCATTCTCACTGATATGACGGCGAAATTGTTTGCCGCCACGTTGACCATGAAATAAACCCAGAAGGTGTTTAGTAATGGCATACAAAGGCGCACCCTGAGCGATCTGCGATTCAATATAAGGTATGAAGGCTTCCGCAATCTCCTCGCGTGAGGCGATTGGATGGGAGTCATTAAAATAGCGCGAATCGACCTGGCTCAACAAAGGGTAGGGGTTTTGATAAGCTTCCCGACCAATCATAACACCGTCACAGTGTTGCAAATGCTGATCGCACTCTTCCAGCGTTTTGATACCACCGTTGATAATGATCTCTAGCTCAGGAAACGTCCGTTTCACCTCATAGACTCGATCATAACATAGCGGCGGTATTTCTCGATTCTGCTTAGGGTTTAAACCTTGCAAAATCGCTTTGCGAGCATGCACTATAAAGGTCTTACAGCCACTTTGACGTACTTGATCGATGAAATTGAGCAGATATTCTTGGCTGTCTAATTCGTCTATACCTAAGCGGTGTTTAACCGTCACTGGAATAGATACCGCATTCTGCATGCTGGCTAAACACTCAGCAACTAACTGAGGATGCCCCATGAGACATGCACCAATCATATTATTCTGAACACGATCACTGGGGCAACCTACGTTAAGGTTGACCTCGTCATAGCCATGATCTTCAGCCATGCGCGCACACAAAGCTAACTCTTCGGGATTACTTCCGCCTAATTGTAAAGCAACCGGATGTTCATCAGGCGTATAACGCAAAAAACGTTCACGATGGCCATGAATTAAGGCACCCGTAGTGACCATTTCAGTATAAAGCAAGGCATGGCGAGACATGAGCCGATGAAAAGAACGGCAGTGGCTGTCAGTCCAATCCATCATAGGGGCTACAGAAAAGCGTCTAGCCCTTGAAACCCGCGTATTGTCTGGCTTTAAACCTGTTTTTACTGTGTTTTCGGCTGGTTGATTTTTGTTCATTTATGTCTGTATTAGTGCGTTTATGCAATCCATTTACTCTTATTTCGCTCAGATTCGCATCGTGCAAAAAATAAAGCAGTATACAGAGAGATCATCAGGTTTGCGAAAAAACGTGATGGACAGGTGATAACGGATCATCTCGACTGCATTAACCGATCAGCGGCCTGTGCTAAAAAGTCAGATCGGTCTTTAAACTCATGGTGGAAACTAACATAAGCGTCTACACGTGCCAGTAAAGGTTCAGATAATGTGATGTTGATTCGTTGTATGCTTTTTAATGCGATATCTATCCT
>SLCQ01000153.1 GCA_007125745.1 Nitrincola sp. | reverse complement strand
GGTCTGCGAGTCTTGCAAGAGATTAAGCAAACCTTCCAGATACCGGTCATTACCGATGTGCATGAGCCATACCAAGCCGCACCAGCCGCTGAGGTCTGCGATATTATTCAATTACCCGCATTCTTATCTCGACAAACTGACTTAGTTCAAGCCATGGCATCAACCGGTGCTGTCATTAACATTAAAAAAGCGCAGTTTTTAGCCCCCCAAGAGATGAAGCACATACTGCATAAGTGTGAAGAAGCGGGTAACAGCCAACTGATGCTCTGTGAACGTGGAACCAGTTTTGGCTACAATAACCTAGTGGTGGATATGCTTGGGTTTACCATCATGAAAGAGTTTGGTTATCCAGTTATCTTTGACGCAACACACGCATTACAAATGCCTGGTGGTCGGTCAGATTCGGCTGATGGACGACGCGCCATGGCCACACAACTGGCTAGAGCGGGTCTATCTCAAGGCATTGCAGGTTTGTTCTTAGAAGCTCATCCAGATCCTTCCCAAGCTAAATGTGATGGGCCATGCGCCCTGCCTTTACATACTTTAGAGGCTTACTTATCACAGATGAAAGCGGTTGATGACCTGATCAAATCTTTACCAGCGCTTGATACCCGTTAATAAAATGACAGATTCAGTCCTCGATACACTTAAGAGTAACTTAGTAGTTGGGCCAGAAAGGCACCGCTTTAAGTTGCTCTCGCCCTTGGGTCAGCACCCCTATGGCTTGCTTTGGAAAGCTGAGGACCTTGCCACATCGACAGCGACGGAAGTGACACTGCTGTTTATTCCTGATGTACTGAACCGGCAACAGAGCTGTATCGAATCTTTGCGCAAGCAGGTCATTATTGCACGCAAGTGCAAGCACCCTAATGCACTGGATTGTTATGGATTGTTTTCCCATAAAGGCGCAGTATTTTTGGCCTTTGAGTCTGTTGATGGACTCACGCTGGAAAAAATGTTCACACAAAATCAAGCTCAAAAGCTAAAACCTGAACAGAAACAGGGCTTGACCATTCAAATTGGAAAAGCCTTGGATGCCTTCCATCGTGAAACGCGTAAAAACCATACCAGCCTATCACCTGAGTTGATCTTTATATCGCAAGGTAAAGGGGTGCGCGTGATGATGATAGGATGGCGCGAGGTTGTAGATGAGTACATCGACCTGTTAGAGCCACAGCCCACTTATCGACAATATCAGGCGCCTGAAGGATTTGACCCGTTACCTACGACGCAAAAATCAGACATTTACGCCCTAGCCACTATCATTTATCACCTCCATGCTGGCAAACCCGCTTTTTTACCCTCTGATGATGAAAAGTCACGCTTTCAGCGTGAGTTAAAAGCACCGTCATCATTGGAAAAACACCAATGGAAGAGTCTTCAAGACGCTCTACATCCTGATCAGGATAGCCGACCCAAAACAGTGATCGAGCTACTTAAACAGCTCTACAGCACCGAAGTTGCCGAGCCCGAACCCTCTGCCGACAGCAACAGTATTAACACAGAAACTGCTCAGCTTAATGAAACCGATACTCAGGCAAACAACTCCCTTGAAACCATCAATAAGTCACTACCATCTTTTCTAGCAAAGCCACTGGGTTACCTAGTCACTTGGCTTGAGCGTCTGAGTAGCCTGATCAAGAGTGGCATCATTTTTGTGTTGGGTATACTGCTGGGTCTACTCATTGGGTTGATCCTTTTCACGACAGATGTCACCCCCTATACCGAACAGATCCAACACTTGGAAAACGAACTCGGCGATAGACAAGAGACCCTCGAAGCACTCCGTCTTGAACTAGATGCTCCGGCTATAGAAGCAGAAGAACAACTGTCAATTGAAGAACCAGAGGATACTGCACCAGCCGAAAATAGCCATCAACCAGCGTCCGCACAAGCGACCACGCGAGAGTCAATTGCAACTACGGATCAGTCTAATGAACGGATGCGCTTTCAAGATTTTTTTGGTGATGATGGGTTTGCACCGGTAATGCAAGAATTACCTCTGGGTGATTTTTTGATGGGAGATTTAAACCGAACCGGCGACGATAATGAACGTCCTGTTCGAGCTATCACGTTTGATTATCGTTTTGCGATCGGAGTACAGGAAGTGACCTTTGATGAATATGATCAGTTCGCACGTGCGACTGACCGTCCATTACCCGATGATGAAGGTTGGGGACGTGGTGATCGCCCCGTTATTAATGTCAGCTGGGAAGATGCGCGAGATTATGCGCGCTGGTTAAGAGAGGTGACAGGCGAACGTTATCGACTGCCCACCGAAGCTGAGTGGGAATATGCGGCACGAGCAGGCACTGGATCATCTTGGTGGTGGGGTAATGAAGTTGAACTTGGCATGGCCGTTTGCGATGGTTGTGGAACCGAATGGGATGGCCGACAAACCGCACCAGTCGGCCAGTATTCTGCCAATGAGTGGGGCATACATGATATGCATGGCAATGTCGAAGAGTGGGTGCAGGACTGTTATGCCGATGATTACACATCCGCTCCAGAAGATGGATCGGCCATGCTGGCTGGAAACTGTCAGCAAAGAGTCCTTCGTGGCGGATCATGGTTTGACATCCCTAGAGTAATACGCTCGTCCAGTCGTTACAGACAACCCATAGACTTTACACAAAACACCATAGGTTTTCGGGTCGCCATGGATATATCCAGTCACCCTTAGCACACCCTAAAAACAGAATGGAGTAAAATATCATGTTATATGGACTTAAAATTCTGCCCCTGTGTCTTCTGGCGAGTCTATGCTTTGCCAATGCAGATGCAAATCCCATCACCAACGACCAACCAGACCTGCTGAAGATGACCGTCTACAATCAAGACTTTGCCATGATTGAAGAGCATCGTAAACTGCCCGCTTTACACTCAGGTCAGCGCGTTCATCTCCTTAACATGAGCCCAGCTATTCTCCCAGAAACCCTCCGAATTCAGAATGCTGGCGATATTTTAGAACAGGGCGTTTCGCAATCATCTCTTAATTTGCATAACTTGATGCAAGCTTATGTAGGTGACCGTGTACAACTGGCCCGACTCAATACAGCAACAGGCCACGAGGCCATCAGCCAGGTGGAGCTTTTAAGCCTTGATAACCACCATGCACTGGTCAGAAGAGAAGGACGTATAGAATCTATCCCTTTAAACACCTCTGAATGGCGTTTTATTTTTCCATCAGATGTTCCAGTTCACCTTCAAGGTGAAAATGCTATCCAATTTACAACTGATGGTACCGAAAAAAGCGAAACAGCCATTTTGAGCTATTTGTCATCGGGTTTGAGTTGGCAAATGGATTATGTGATGAAACTTAACGACTCAGCAAATCACATAAATATCGAAGGGCTGGCTTCTGTTCATAATCGCACTGACGGAGTTTTTCAGAATGCAGAATTACGCTTAATGGCTGGCGATGTGAATGCGCCTCAAGCTCAACCCATGATGATGCGAGCCATGGCGATGAGTGATGCATTAGGAAGTGCACCTGAGCAAAGCCCTGAGCAGATGCAAGACTTTTACCTCTATCGACTCGCTCGCCCGGTTTCATTTCAACCACATGAGACCAAACAACTCCCTCTTGTGCAAATAGATAACCTTGAAGCGGAACTCAACTATCACTATCAATTTTCGGTTTGGCCGGCTCTCGATCATCAACGTCATCAAGCCCAAGCATCACTCAGCCTCTCTTTCGAGGCGCCTGTACTTGACAATCAAACCTCACCTTTACCCGCCGGAAACGTTCGCGTGTTCAGACCTGATCGGCAGGGTGAGATTCAGTTTATTGGCGCGGCCAACTTAGGTAATTTAGCCTCTGGCGAAACGGCTGAACTGGCGCTGGGTAGAGCGTTTGACCTCAACATTGAACGTCGACAAACACTCTTCAGCGATGGCTTCGACACAGTCACTGTTCAGCAGGAGGTGAGCATCACGAATTCGGGCAATGAAGGCCGCGTCGTTGATCTTCTGGCAGGCTTTCAGCAATCCTGGGAATTGAAAGATTCGACACATCCCATGAAGGAGAACAACGCAGGGCAGTTAATCGCTCAAATGCATCTTCCCGCTGGCGGCACTGAAACCCTGCGTTTTACTGTGGAGTTGAAAAAGCGGGTAAATCGTTAAACCCCTTCCTCTACCTTTGTCAGGGCTAATGGATGGCCCTGACGCGCCGCTAAAGTGTAGTAATGACGGGCTTTGAGTATATCTTGCTGAAAATAACCTTCGAAACCATCCTCAAACACTCGGCCCATCTGATATTGAGCCTTTTGATCTCCCAAATCTGCCGCTTGTTGCAGATAAATGGCGCCTTGAATACGGTTTTGAATGCCGTCACCGCGAAAATGCAACAGATGGCCATAAACCGACAACGCACGACGACTTTGATGATCCGCCGCATAGCGAAACAGCTTCATGACAAAGTCATGTCGACCCTTTGCACTTTTTGCAAAGGGTGAGCGAAACAAACCGTAAGCGATCCAGAAAATAATCGGTGCAAATAGGCGTCCAAGTCTTCTCATGATCTGTTTATAACCATTGCATTAAAGCCATTGGGATAACTCTTGTTGTAATAGATCCAACTCATTTTGTGCTTTTTGACGCGCTTTCTTTTTCAGCCCTTCAACTTCAGCCTGTTTTGCCAGAAGTACCGCTTTCGCCTCGGCTTCTTTATCCTCTGCTTGAGCCACTTGGTCCAACAAGGGTTGTAATTTCATCAAAATCGCGCGTTGTCGACCTGCTTCCATGCGTTCCAGTTCTTCAGCACTCTTTTCTTTTTTCTCGACCGAGGTCTGTTGCTGAGGAGTTACATAGGTCAAAGGACGAATGCCACTGGCAATGCGCACTTTTTGTAAATTATCTGAAGCCACTGAACGGGCTTTTTCAGCCCCTTTAAGTAGAACCTCTTCAACATAACCTAAATCGGCCATTAATTCTTTGTAACGTAAACGAGGTCCAGACAGCACAGAATCTATATACTCAAACAGGTTTTTCTTCGCATCACCCCATGCAATCCCCTCTTCAAAGGCTTTACGCATCTGAGCCGTCTCCGCGGGTGTCGCAAAACAGCGATATAACTGAAACAACGTACTTAGATCAGGATCTTTGGGTTCACCCGGTCCTTTGGAATCCGTTTTGATCAGTTTAATCAGTCGATAAAGCTCATCAGGTTCAACAAAGAGCGGGATGGTATTATCATAACTCTTGGACATTTTGCGGCCATCCAAGCCCGGTATCAGTTGTGTTTCCTCATCAACCTGAGCTTCTGGAAGTCTTAACAAGGGTTCAAACTGATGGTTAAAGCGGCCCGCAATATCTCGTGCCATTTCAATGTGTTGTACCTGATCTTTGCCAACAGGAATAATATCAGCGTTAAACATTAGAATATCGGCGGCCATTAATATCGGGTAACTAAACAGCCCCATGGTGATGCCATCATCCAGGTCTTCTTTGCCCGCGTCACGATTGGCATCTACGGATGCTTTGTAGGCATGTGCACGATTCATTAAACCTTTAGAGGTTTGGCAGGTCAAAATCCACGTCAGTTCAGGAATTTCAGGTATATCGGTTTGACGGTAAAACGTGGCTTTATCGGTATCCAGGCCTAAGGCTAACCAAGTCGCGGCAATCGCACGCGTGGATTCAGCGACACGTTCCGGATCATGGCACTTAATCAAGGCATGATAATCTGCCAAAAAAAAGAAACTGTTAAACCCTGGATCTTCAGAAGCTTGAATGGCGGGTTTAATCGCACCTAAATAGTTGCCAATGTGGGGAATCCCTGTTGTCGTAATACCCGTAAGAATCGTTTTTTTGCTCATTACTGACCTGTAACACTTGTGCTGACAATGGAGGGCTAAGGATACACTAAAGCGAGGATAGGGTTAACTAACGCTTTGACAAACTTAGCGGTGTGACCAAAACTTAGGTTGATTAAATCATAAACCCCTTGGAGGTGATTATGGATACGTCTCAGCATACAATGAACGCTTTGTTCGATCAGTTAGGATTACCATCCACTGATGCACAAATAGATCAATTCATTAACACCCATAAGCTGTTTTCAGAGAAAGTCAGTTTAGAAGAAGCAACCTTCTGGACTGAGGCGCAAGCTAGCTTCTTGAAAGAAGCTTTGCAGGCCGACTCTGACTGGTCAGAGGTGGTAGACGAATTGAATACGCGCTTAAGAGGTTAAAAACGTCGTTACCCAGCAATAATGCTTGTTCTGACATTGACTACTGAATAGGAATAATCTAAACCGCATGCTGATACTTATATCGCCCGCTAAAACCCTAGACTTTGAATCTCCATTAGCGACACAACAGCATACGCTTCCTGAGTTTACTCAGGAAGCACAGCAGTTAATTAATCAACTTAAAGACTTTGCTGTACAGGATGTCGCCAAGCTCATGAAACTGAGCGATAAGCTTGCTAGCCTGAATGTTGCACGCTATAACAGCTGGACCGAACAACATGATACCGATAATGCCAGACCTGCGTTGTTAGCGTTTCGAGGAGATGTCTATACGGGTCTGGATGCCGACAGCTTTTCAGAAGCTGATTTTGAATTTGCACAACAACACCTACGCATTTTGTCCGGGCTATACGGTGTGCTCAAGCCGTTAGACTTGATGCAACCCTACCGTTTGGAGATGGGCACTAAATTAGACACACCTGCCGGCAATACACTGTACAAATATTGGGGAGATAGACTCACAGATTGCCTAAATGATGATCCCGCTCAAACGAAGGAGCCTTTGATTATTAATCTGGCTTCGAATGAGTATTTTGGCGCGATCAATCCTAAAAAACTTTCCGGAACGCTCATCTCACCGGTTTTCAAAGACTGGAAAAATGGACAGTATAAGATAATCAGTTTTTACGCCAAAAAAGCGCGCGGGCTGATGAGTCGTTATCTCATACAGAATCAAATTACGACGGCAGAGGGACTTTTAGGTTTTGACCTTGAGGGCTATGCCTACTCTCCTGAAGAGTCATCTCCTCAAGCACCTGTGTTTTTGCGTGATCACGCAGAGTAACAACCATGTTCGTAACAGGATTGTCAGACATAGTTTAGCTATGCCTGACAATCATTCCATGCGCTTTTAAGCAGACTGTTCAATCCCAACAATGATCCAGTTGCCAGGCTGTTCGCCCATTTCGCGTTTTAGGTGCCAGATTTCACTAAATTCGGTGGCTTCTCCACCTTCTGTCTCACGTAGCCAACCGTAGAAGTTGACACTGGCAATGACGTGCTCATGATTGTCTATAAAATTGACTAACTCGGCCATCACAGACACCACTTCTGTGCGCTGATCGTGCGCAAGACCCGCGCGCTCCTGCATTAAAAGCCCCAGCATTTCGTCTGATGTATAGGTCGCTATTTCATCCCAGTCTTGGCTATCCCATACCTGTTGCAAATGGGTGAAGTGCTGACCCGCTCCATCCAAAAAGGCATCTTTATCAAACCAGGAGGGCAATTCAAAACTGTCGGAGATATAACTGGGTGTTAACCCGGAAACGGGCGGCTCAGGCATAAATCCACTGCGCGACATATCGGTTGCGTTTGCTGAGTAGGCATGATGAGAGTTCGTACCAGCGTAGGCTTGATGCTGAGTAGCATGAGGTTTCATCAGGCCTTTGATGACTTTGAAGGCTAAGAATCCGAGTAAGGCTAAGAGCAGAATATCCATTAGTTGGATGCCTTCAAAGGCACCACCCATAAAGAGTGCGGCGAGTAATCCCCCAGCCAGAAGTCCACCCATTAAGCCACCCATACCCGGACGAGTCGCCTGATTTTGCTGAGCACCCTCTTGTCTCTGTTGTTGACGTTGTTGCGTCGGGGCCGGTGCTTGTCGTTGAGGTGAAG
>SLCQ01000283.1 GCA_007125745.1 Nitrincola sp. | reverse complement strand
GTATAGTTTTGCCTGACGAACATCACCACGACGTTTGACATTGATGCTATCAATGACAGGGCTGTAGGTTTGGAAGGTACGCTCTACACCCACACCGTGAGATATTTTACGTACGGTAAACGCAGAATTTAAGCCACGGTTACGAATACCAATTACCACCCCTTCAAAAGACTGAAGACGGCTACGTTCGCCCTCAACAACTTTTACCTGTACAACAACGGTGTCGCCGGGTGCAAATGCAGGCACCTCTTTGTTCATCTGTTCAGCTTCGATTTGCTGAATAATATTACTTTTGCTGCTCATCGCTCGCTCCTGTTTTTTTCAACCGCACGCCTGCTCGGCTTCGCGGATAAATTCGCTTAACAGCGTCTGCTGCTCCGGGCTGAGATCAATCTTATCTAACAGGTCTGGTCGGCGTTGCCACGTTCTGCCTAACTGTTGCTTTAAGCGCCAGCGCTTGATTTCAGCATGGTTGCCGCCTAACAACACACTTGGCACCTGCTTTCCATCAAGCAACTCGGGTCGCGTATAATGTGGGCAATCTAACAAGCCCTCAGCAAAAGAGTCCTCTATTGCAGAGTCTTCATGACCCAAAACACCGGGTAACACTCTTGACACTGCATCCACCAATACCATGGCGGGTAACTCACCACCGCTAAGGACAAAATCACCTAACGACCACTCTTCGTCTATTTCCGCCTCAATCAGTCGCTCATCAATACCTTCGTATCGCCCCGCGACTAAAATCAAGCTGTCAGCATCGCTTAACTCCATCACACCCGCTTGTGTCAACCGCCTCCCTTGAGGGGAGAGATATATCACTTTAGGAATGCCTGGTGCTTTCGCTTTTGCTACTTGAATCGCATCTCGTAACGGTTGCACCTTCATCAACATACCCGGACCGCCACCATAAGGGCGATCATCTACGGTACGGTGCTTATCAAGCGTAAAATCCCTAGGATTCCAACACTCAACACTTAACAAACCGTTTCGAACTGCTCTTCCTGTGATGCCATAGCCTGTCACAGCCTGAAACATCTCAGGAAATAGACTAACAACTCCAAACCACATCTATTAGAACTCCGGATCCCAATCGACCCGAATCGTTCCATTTTCAAGATCTATCTCTGTAATCACTTGATCAGGCAAATAAGGAATCAAACGTTCTGTTTGATCTCGACTTTCTGCTGTCGGTTGAACGACTAAAACATCGTTCGAGCCTGTTTCTATCAAGTGATCAACCCGACCCAGCAATTCGCCGGATTCGGTCAATACCAAAAGATTTTCAAGTTGGCTCCAGTAATATTCACCAGATTCTAATGCAGGAAGCTGATCCATGGAGACGTAGATTTCTGCGCCTGTCCACTCCTTTGCCTGCTCCGGTGTTTCGATACCGGCCAACTTTGCAATCAAGCCTTTTCCGTGGGGCTTACCGGCTTCAAGTTTTACCGAAACCCATTGACCACCACGTTTTATCTGCCAGGGTTGATAAGCAAAGACATTGTTCATTGGATCGGTGTAGGCGTACACTTTCAACCAGCCTTTTATCCCATAAGGAGCAGCCAGCTTTCCAATCAACGTCAGCTTTTCAGCCATGCCTTGCGTCATACCTGTCAGATCCGCCAAGCTTACTGCGCGGCTGCTTTACGTGCTTCTTTCAGCAACTGAGCAACACGCTCAGAGGTCTGTGCACCTTTGCTGACCCAGTAGTCAACACGCTCAAGGTTGACGCGCAAACGCTCTTCCTGACCACGAGCAATCGGGTTGAAAAAGCCCACCCGCTCAATAAAGCGGCTGTCACGCGCAAAGCGTGAATCGGCAACGGTGATATGATAAAACGGACGCTTTTTGGCGCCGCCGCGAGACAAACGAATAGTGACCATGCGCTGGACCCCTTTATTTCGCAAGGATGGGTTTTAGGATCGCCCATCGTTAAAAATCCCCATCTCTTCGCTGTTAAAGCCGACAAGATGGGGGCCATTCTTAAAAAACAAGGCGCGAATTGTACGCCAAACAACCAATAAAGAAAAGCTCTGATCAGAATTAGAATCGCGGGAAACCACCGCCACCGCCCATACCTGGGGGCATCATTCCTTTCATTCCCCGAGCTAATTTGGTCATACCCGACTTACTGCCAAACTTTTTCATCATTTTGGCCATCTGCTTATGTTGCTTGAGCAAACGGTTCACATCTTGGATTTGCGTCCCTGAACCCATAGCAATGCGTCGTTTTCGTGAACCAGAAATAATATCAGGATTACGACGCTCTTTAGGTGTCATGGAATTAATAATCACCTCAAACTGCTTCATCCCTTTTTCAGCTTGTGCCGTTTGAGCGGCCTGAGCCATCTGTCCCATGCCAGGAAGCTTATCTAGCATTCCCATCATGCCACCCATATTACTCATTTGCTGAATCTGCTCTCTAAAATCTTCTAAATCAAAACCTTTGCCTTTAGTGATTTTTTTAGCCAGCTTTTCAGCTTTAGTCTTATCTATTTTTTGTTCAGCTTCTTCTATCAAGCTGAGCACATCACCCATCCCCAGAATGCGCGATGCGACTCGATCTGGATGAAAGGGTTCAAGGGCATCTGATTTTTCACCTACGCCTAAAAACTTGATTGGCTTTCCAGTGATATGACGTACAGAGAGGGCTGCACCACCGCGGGCGTCACCATCAGTTTTTGTCAGAATGACACCGGTTAGCGGCAATACTTCATTAAATGCTCGCGCCGTATTTGCCGCGTCTTGACCTGTCATGGAGTCAACCACGAACAAGGTTTCAACAGGATTAATAGCCGTATGAAGGTCTTTAATCTCAGCCATCATGTCATTATCAATAGCTAAGCGACCCGCTGTATCAACCAGCAACACGTCATGATGCTTCAGTCGTGCATGACGTATCGCGTCATTGACGATATCTATCGGTTTCTGACTGGTGTCGGATGGAAAAAACTCGACACCCACTTCTGACGCCAAGGTTTCAAGCTGACGAATCGCTGCCGGGCGATATACGTCAGCAGATACAACTAGCACTTTTTTCTTTTTTCGCTCTTTCAAAAAACGCGATAACTTAGCAACGGAAGTGGTTTTACCCGCACCTTGTAGACCTGCCATCATGATAACAGCGGGTGGCGTAGTGCTAAGATTGAGCTCAGCGTTCGCTTCACCCATAACATTGATCAACTCTTCGTTAACAATCTTAACGAACACTTGACCCGGGCTCAGGCTTTTACTGACTTCTTGGCCCACAGCACGTTGTTTAACACTGTCGATAAACGCCTTGACAACAGGCAAAGCTACGTCGGCTTCAAGGAGTGCCATACGGACTTCGCGAAGCGTGCTTTTGATATTCTCTTCGGTCAAACGTGCTTGACCTGTTACACTTCGTAGAGTTTGTGTTAATCGCTGTGTTAGATTATCAAACATGCTGTGCCTCTATCGTGAGTCTGGAATCGCAAGCAAAGAACTAACCAGTATGGATGCCCTGTGTTACGATGATCAATCTAAATTGCGAAGCATTATACAGATCCCGATCACTCCTAGGCACCCCATATTTCTTCTTTCATCACTTTATGCCAAACTTGTCCGCTTGATAGGAGAAGCTTTGAATGCTCATATTCATCTCGTTACTTGCCGCAACGTGCTATAGCATTGCATCTTGGGTGCAATGGCAGCGTGCAACCGGAAAGAAACTTAATGTTAGACCAATGGTATTACTACTGGGGTTAGCTGCATTTATGTTGCACGGTGTTTCCGTGTATCACACGCTTCATCACCCCAGTGGCGTCGACTTAGGCCTCATCAGCATGGGCTCTTTGATAAGCTGGCTTGTCACTGCACTAGTGATCGGTAGCAGCTTGCGTCAAAAGATTGATAATTTGTTTATCGGTGTTTTTCCGATGGCGGCCATTACGGTCATTTTAGCCGCCATCATGCCGACATCCGACGTTCTTAAACCCTATGGCAGTGGCTTATTTTTGCATATATTGCTTTCAGTCCTTGCCTACAGCATTTTCACTTTGGCAACGCTACAAGCAGCCCTACTCTGGCGACAACAGCTGGCACTAAAACAGCACCATACCCGTGGACTCGTCGCTAGCCTTCCACCGTTACAAGTCATGGAGAAACTGCTGTTCGAAATGCTTTGGGTAGGCTTTATCCTATTGAGCATTTCCTTGATCAGTGGCTGGTTATTCGTTGACAATCTTTTTGCTCAGCACCTTGCTCATAAAACCGTCTTGTCTATTGCCGCGTGGATTATTTATGCCATATTACTCACAGGTAGACAGATACTCGGATGGCGCGGCATCACAGCGATTCGCTGGACTGTCGGTGGCTTCTTACTGTTGATGCTTGGCTATTTTGGTTCGAAACTAGTACTCGAATTCCTACTTTGATTCAAGCATGACCTATTGACAGAGGCGTCGCCTGCTCTGAAAATGCAAATTAACTTTTTAAATATGGATCTTTAGTTTTGGAAGATGCGTCGATAAGCTCATTGCTAATCCTGCTTGGTTTTCTAATAGTCCTTTCAGCTTTTTTTTCTAGCTCTGAAACCTCAATGATGGCCTTAAATCGATATAGATTACGGCATCTCGTGAAAAAAAATCATCGCGCAGCTACGCTAGCAAGCAACTTGCTAGAGCGTCCTGACCGCCTTATTGGCGTCATACTCATTGGCAACAACTTTGTGAATATCCTGGCATCAGCGATTGCAACGATTATAGCTGTTAAGCTCTGGGGCGATGCAGGAATAGCCATCGCCACAGGCTTATTAACCCTCGTGATCCTCATTCTTGCGGAAGTCACTCCTAAAACTCTGGCAGCACTTCACCCTGAATAAGTCGCCTTTCCAGCTAGTTATGTACTCAAACCCTTACTTAGAATCTTTTACCCTCTGGTTTGGCTAATCAACATGATTACCAATAACTTACTCAAAGTTTTTGGCGTCAGGCCTGATCAACTAGGTAATGACCACCTCAGCACAGAAGAGCTCAGAACTCTTGTACATGAAGCTGGCGCCCTGATACCCAAGCGCAATCAGTCTATGCTTCTCGGCGTCCTTGAACTTGAGGAAGTCACCGTAAATGACATTATGATTCCTCGAAACGAAGTGGAAGGAATCGACCTGGATCAACCTATTTCGCAGATACTTGAGCAACTATCAACGACTCAGCACACTCGACTGCCCATTTACTATGGTGAGATCAATCAAATTGTCGGGTTGCTACACATGCGCAACCTGGCACAGCTGATTCAGAGAGGTGAAGTCACGAAAGAAAGTATTTTAAAGGTTTCTCGTGACCCTTACTTTGTACCTGAAAGCACGCCACTGCAAACGCAATTATTAAACTTTCAAAAACAAAGCCGCCGAATAGGTATTGTTGTTGACGAATATGGCGATGTTGAAGGCATAGTGACTTTAGAGGATATTCTGGAAGAGATTGTCGGTGAGTTATCTGAAGAAAATAACGACCTAGTCGAAGATATTCATCCACAAGACGACGGAAGCTACTTTATTGACGGTGGTGCATATGTACGTGACATCAACCGCGCTTTGCACTGGCAACTCCCCACGGATGGCCCAAAAACTCTGAATGGCTTAATAACCGAAACACTGGAGTCACTGCCTGATGCCAACATCTGCCTTGTAATAGGTGAATATCGTCTAGAAACTCTGCAAATACAGGATAAATTTATAAAAACCGTACGCATCATCTCCATTAAAAAAGATAAGCTGAACTGACACCACAAGACTTAACGTCAAACAGAGGCAGTGTAGCCGCGCTCAGGTCTTTTGGGCATAGGTAACGCCATAGCAAACCCGACAGTCAATAACTCACAGATAATGTAGGCAGTTAACCCCCAAATATGCTCTCCCTCGAAATCCCAGTAAGGCAATTCCCACAGCTGACCTTCGATCGTTAAACGTTGCATATTCGGGGCTCCTTGATCCAGAAAATATTGAATCGGTACTTTAAAAACGCGCTCAATCTCTTCAGGATTAGGCCTGAATGGCAAGCAACTTGGAATGACACCAACCCATGGCGTGACATGCAGGTGATGCTTAGACACCACTTGTCCCAACGCTCCACAAATCTGAATATCTTTTGCTTGAATCCCAAGCTCCTCTTCCGTTTCCCGCAGTGCTGTTTGAATTAACTGCTGGTCTGCAGGGTCACGCTTCCCTCCTGGAAAACACACCTCACCTTTGTGTGAACGCAACATGGATGACCTGACCGTCAATACAATTTCAGGGTTTGTTTCTGATTGTGTCAGCGGTATAAGCACAGCGGCTTCACGCCCTTTTTGACGTAAAGACCAAGGTCGATGTCGCTGAATACGTTGCATGGCTTGCTCGAGCATACTCTCTCCTATTATTTGATCATATCCTTTAATAAACGGGTCGACTAGCCCTTATGGATCTGTCTACAATGAGGGCATAGATGAAAAGGAAGGTAAGATGAAATACTGTTCAAAATGTGGTGCTGTTGTCGAGCAGAGAATCCCTCCAGGAGATAATCGTCACCGTTACGTTTGTAATGCCTGCCACACCATACATTACGAGAACCCCCGCATCATTGCTGGTTGCTTACCTGTCTATCACAATCAGGTTCTTCTCTGCCGACGAGCCATAGAGCCTAGATACGGACTATGGACACTGCCCGCAGGCTTTATGGAAAATGGAGAGTCAACCGAACAAGCAGCGCTTCGTGAGACCCTTGAGGAAGCTAATGCCACGGTGATGATTCGCAGTCTCTATACCGTTACCTCCATTTTGCATGTTGACCAAGTACAAATGATCTACTTGGCTGAACTGCCTACTCCTAGCTTTTCAAGTAGCGAAGAATCCTTAGAGGTACGCCTTTTTAACGAAGAAGATATTCCCTGGGATAAGTTAGCTTTTCCAACCATCAAAAATGCGTTGAAGTTTTACTTTCATGACCGTAAAACTGGGCAGTTCCCACTCAGGCATATCGCGTTAAGCCTTGGCAATGAAGGCGAACTCTGTAGTGAGATGGGGACGCATCAGTAGTTAACCATTAGATTATAAACAACCAAATTGGACTATATTTCCATAGGCTTTAAAGGGTAAAATCATGCCCTTTAAACCCTCACTGGCTGTTTTAAAACCTATGATCCAAAAAAACCTTATCAAAGCTCTTGTTGGCTTAGTGATCTTTATCGTCTTGATGGTCGGTCTTGGCATTTTATTCGAAGAAGAGATGCAGCAAGCCACAGGCTGGGTTGTAGATCGTATCGGTTTTTGGGGTTTAGCCGCCATTTTGATGGTCACTGATACCTTTGTCACACCCTTTCCACCGGATATCTTACTGGTCATTATCTCTAAAACCTATCTGGCCGAGCATTGGCCTTTTTATGTGGGCATATTGGGCTGTATATCTGTCATTGCTGGAATGACAGGCTACAGTATTGGGCGATGGTTAGGGCACTTTGATTGGTCTAAGCGGCTTTTTGGTCAGTTTGAGCATGAACATCACGAATTTATTCAAAAGTATGGCTTTTGGGCAGTCGCAATCGGCTCTATTACTCCACTGCCTTATTCCGTAACCTGCTGGACTGCTGGTGTCCTTAACATTCGCTGGCACACCGTACTCATGGCCTCCATCTTATTTCGGATTCCACGGATCTATGCCTATTACTGGCTACTGACATCAGCGAAAGGGCTATTTGGCTAAGAAGGCGCCTAGTGGCGCCTTACTTGATAGAGTTGCGTGAGCGATGAATTACTTTAGATTCAGTACATCTTGCATGTCAAAAAGACCTGAGGACTGATCCGCTAGCCAAAGTGATGCACGCACAGCACCTTTAGCAAAGGTCATACGACTGGAAGCCTTGTGCGTAATTTCAATCCGCTCACC
>SLCQ01000075.1 GCA_007125745.1 Nitrincola sp. | reverse complement strand
CTGCGAGCAGTCTGCCAAATTTTTCAGTTGCGTACTCATCAGATAAATATGCTGAGCTGTCCAACACTCACTCCCCTATCGCAGGTTAAAAAAAGCATGTAAAAAAATAAAATCTAAAAATCAGCATTCAAAACACGAGGTAACATTGACAAAAGATCCGTTGCTAATAGACCTCTTTCACCCTGTAAGGTTGCATATTGATCAGCCGCCTGCGCATGTGCAAATACACCGATCCGTGCAGCATCTACCGGCTTTAACCCCTGTGCCATTAGAGCGCCGATAATACCTGACAAAACATCACCCATACCACCACTGGCCATCCCTGGATTACCATCACTACACAAATGAATCACATCACCATCCGATGTTAAGGTGCCTGCTCCTTTCAGCACGACAACACCACCATAGCGTTGCTGTAACGCCTTGATCGCAGAAAAACGATCCCGCTGAACCTTTTCAACCGACCAATCTAACAGCATCGCCGCTTCACCTGGATGAGGGGTGATGACACGCTTAGAGTGTGGCGATGGGTTATGGGTCAAATAAGCCAACGCATCAGCATCAAGCACCTGAGGTGAATTTGAGTTAAGAACCGCTTGCATCAACATATCACTCCAAGCAGTGTTACCTAAGCCAGGCCCTACAACCAGTACAGTGGCTTTTGCCATCATCTGCTGAAGCAGATGGCTATTATGGGCACCCTGAACCATCACTTCAGGTTGTCTTGCCAGACTGGCAACCACAGAACTCTGACGCGTTGCTAAAGAGACCAGTCCAGCACCACTTCTTGCCGCACTTTGAGCCGCCATCACAGCAGCACCACCCATCCCTTCATTTCCGCCCATGACTAACAGGTGGCCAAAATGGCCTTTATGTGCAGAGGGTTGACGTGGAGGTAACAACGCACATAAGTCCTGCTTTTCTGTACGAAAAGCACTCACCGGAACACGCTCATAAAGCTCATCGGGAACTCTCAGGCTGTCGAACATAACGACACCCGCTGTATCAACACCTTGATGAGTCAAAAGCCCTTGCTTCACGCCAATAAAGGTTAAAGTCACCTTCGCTTTCACCGCACAATCGAGCACCTGACCTGTATCACTACAAAGACCTGACGGAATATCCACCGACAAAACAGGCTTGGGTGAGTGGTTTATTTTATTGATGGCGTCTCCAATAGACCCACGAACGGGCCCTGTCAATCCAGTTCCAAGCATCGCATCAACAATCAAATCACCTTGCAACTCAATATGAGGCGCCCATGTTTGCCAAGACACTCCCATGCTCTCAGCCCAGCGACAGGCCTCAAGCGCCTCTCCTTGCAACTGATCCCTATAAGATTCACGACCGAAAGTCAGCACCTGAACACTGATACCTTGTTGCCGAGCCAGCCCTGCCAAAATCAATCCATCTCCACCATTATTGCCGGTGCCACAGAGAATGCTTATCGCCTGAACATCTGGCCACTGACGCTGGATTAACGCAAACAGCGCATGACCTGCTCGTTGCATCAATCGAAAACCAGGCAGACCAAAACTCTCTGTCGCCAAATAATCTAGCGCTCTTGACTGCTCCGCTGTGTATAATGTATTAGGCAATGTGGTACGTGTATTCATGCCACTTTACTCCTTAAGGTTTTTAACTATTCTGGCATGCAAAACGAGCAGAGCAAACAAAATCATCCACTCGCCGATACGGATGCAATTAACCAACTCACTGCACAGATAAAATGCTGGGCGAAAGAGCTTGGGTTTGCTCAGTGCGCGATTACACATACAGATCTTTCTTCTGAAGAGGCGCACCTAGATCAATGGATAGATGAAGGGATGCAAGCCGATATGAACTGGATTGCTGAGCATCGTGATAAACGCCTGAATGCATCCCTGCTTCACCCCGGCTCACAGCGAATCATCTCAGTACGCATGGATTACCTGCCCGCAGATGTCGAAACTCTTACTATTTTAGACAACCCCAAAAAAGCTTACATTGCTCGTTATACCCTTGGCCGTGATTACCACAAATTAATGCGCAAACGACTCAAAGCATTGGGTCAACGTATCGATAATCACCTGCAACAGGAGGTTATTTTTCGTCCCTTTGTCGACAGCGCCCCCGTGCTGGAACGCCCCATAGCGCGCAATGCGGGACTGGGCTGGATTGGCAAACATACGTTACTGCTTAACCGCGAGGCTGGTTCATGGTTTTTTTTGGGTGAACTGTTTATCAATCTACCCTTGCCGATCGATCCACCAGAACTCAGTGGCCATTGCGGAAATTGCACGCGCTGTTTGGATATTTGTCCAACTCAAGCCTTCCCAAAACCCTATGTTCTTGATGCTCGACGTTGTATCTCCTATCTCACCATTGAACATAAAGGCGCCATAGCGGAAGAGTTTCGTCAAGCGATCGGGAATCGAATTTTTGGATGTGATGACTGCCAGCTAGTATGTCCTTGGAACCGATTTGCACAACACAGTCAGGAAGAGGACTTTACGCCACGCCACCAGTTGGATGACATCGATCTACTGACACTGTTTCAGTGGGATGAAGCAACTTTCATGAAACGCACAGAAGGATCGGCTATTCGCCGTACAGGCTATGAGGGCTGGCAACGCAACATAGCGATAGCCCTTGGCAACAGTCAAGGCGGGCAGGAGGTTATTGACGCACTACAACTCAGGCTCAAGCAAGCAGATTGCTCGGCATTGGTGGCAGAACATATTCGTTGGGCAATAGATAGACTACAAACGGAATAGATGACGACGATAGTGACGAAGCTCTTCAATAGAATCGCGAATATCATCAAGAGCTAAATGTGCACCTTTTTTCTTAATCCCTTCCATGATGGATGGCTTCCAACGCTTGGCTAACTCTTTAATGGAACTTACATCAATATTACGATAGTGAAAATGCGCTTCCAGTTCAGGCATATATTTCACTAAAAATCGGCGATCTTGACCAATACTATTGCCACACATGGGCGAGATGCCTTTTTCAGTATATTGGCGAACAAAAGCCAGCATCATCTGTTCGGCTTCCGCTTCAGTGGTTTTGCTCTCTCTAACGCGTGAAGTCAAACCAGACTGACCATGCTGTTTGGTACACCACTCATCCATTTGTGCCAACAGAGAATCAGGTTGATGGACAGTAATGACAGGACTCTCTGCAATCGGATTCAAGTCAGCATCGGTTATGATCGCCGCCATTTCAATAATGCGATCTTTGTCAGGATTTAGCCCCGTCATTTCTAGGTCTATCCATATCAAAACACTTTCTGACGAAGTGTTTCCCAATGAAGCATTTTCCGATGAGGCACCTCTGCGCGGCATTCGCCCTCTCCCACTCAACTATTCATTCATGACTGACTGTATTAATTTTACGCTATAGAGTACCTTATTGCGTGAAAAGAGCGAAGCCCGTTTACATCAATCCAGCCAATCATTAACAGGAATCTGCATCGACACATGAGCAAACGCAAAGTGACGCGCCGTCAGGCATGGCGTATCGATAAAATACAGGAAGAGAGGACCCATAGAGCCCAACGACGTGACGCTCAAATCGAGCAACAGCTTTCTGGGGGTGAACTGGGACCTGAACAGCAAGGGCTGGTGATTTCACATTATGGTAAGCAGGTGGATATTGAGGCGCTCGAAGGCAGTCAACAAGGTGAGCTCGTGCGTTGCTACCTTCGCACCCACTTAGGACAGCTGGTAACTGGAGACCAAGTAATTTGGTGCCGCTCCCCTGATGGGGGTGTGGTCGTAGCCGTTAACCCCAGAAAAAGCCAGTTACAAAGACCCAACAATCATGGTGAGCTTAAGCCCGTTGCCGCAAATATTGATCAAATTATCATTACCCTGGCGCCCGAGCCACGAGCACATGCCAATTTAATTGATCGTTACCTTATTGCCTGCGAGCGTTCTGAAATAGAGCCCGTTTTATTATTGAATAAAACGGACCTTATCAATGACGACAACGCAACTTGGCTTATGCCCATGTTAGCCACCTACGAGCAAATCGGTTACACCATCTTGCACACCTCATCTAACCGAGAAGCTTCACTGGATCAACTTAAAGCACAACTCAACAACCGTATTAGCGTATTTGTAGGGCAATCAGGCGTCGGCAAATCCTCTTTAATCAATGCACTGTTACCCGGGATAGATCTCCGTGTTGGCGCGTTATCTGAACAAAGCGGCAAAGGCAAACACACGACAACCACAGCCCGATTGTTTCATATGCCCAATGGTGGTGACTTAATTGATTCACCCGGTATACGTGAGTTTGGACTTTGGCATATGAGTGAAGCAGAAGTTCTGGAGGGTTTTGTAGAATTCAGACCCTTTATCGGCCACTGTCGTTTCAGAGATTGCCGACATCTTCAAGAACCTGGCTGTGCAATCCTAGCGGCACTCGAGCGAGGTGACATTACTGAGCAACGCTTTAGAAGCTACCGCATGATTCTTAACTCCATGGATGAAACACTGTAAACTGATTATTCATTTTTGTCTGTCGAGCTGCGCCAATGCCTCAAACGCTAAAATCACCAACCAACCTTGACGAGTGGCTAGCTTTTTTTAGTGACAAACCCTTGCCTGTTCGCGCCAGCACCATAGTGAGACTTAGAAAAGCGCTTGATTCTCCTTCAAGCAACCTATTGAGTCTGACCCCCATTATCCGTACAGACCCTCTAATGGTTTTTCAGGTCGCCCGAGCGGCACAAGCGATGTTGACCCCTAAATCCGCTAAAGTCGCCAGCATTGACCATGCGGTTCAAACCCTGGGATTTGATCGAATAGAGCAACTGCTGAAAAGCTTAAATGGCTTTAAGCTTAATCCGCACAGCACCGTCCATACAATGTTTATGCGCGCCGTCGCTGACAGTCATCACGCTGCCACTCAAGCAGCTGAGTTTGCCTGCCTAAAACATCGAACTCAGGTTGAAGAGATCAAACTGGCATCATTGTTATACGGGTCTATCCATTGGTTTGCATGGTTATACGCGCCTCTTCATAAGGAGGCCTACCAACGTAAAGTTTTGTTAGAAGGCGTCGATGTTGCATTAGCTGAATTTGATGTGTTTGGTTGCACGCTTCAATCTGTCGGACACAAGTTAGCTCAAAAGCTAAACCTGCCTGAACTCACGGTCACTGCACTCAGCCATGACACCTCACCCTCTTCAGATTTATTGAGCAAGTTACATATGAAAGCGATGGGCGACCACCGCTTGCAAACTGAGCAACTTAGGGAGATCAACCACTTTTTTCAGCAACCTTTTTTTCCAGTCAAGCTGTCTAATTGGCTTGCGTTGACAGCCACTCGGGGATGGAATATACCCAAAGCTAAACGTCTATACGAAATCATCAGTGATTACCTTGTTGCCGATAAAGATGTGACCCTAAGCAGACTGCATTCCCACTGCGCCCAATCTGCTAGAGAGTACCAACAACCGGGAGTACTCTCTCCGGCCGCAGAAATGCTCCTGTTACCCAGCAACACAAAAGCAGTGACCTTTATCGGTAAAATTTCAGATAAAGAGCGGCAACGATTGACTCAAGAGGCTCCACCGGTGGTGGTAGAAGTCAGCTCACCAGCAAAAATCAAGCGAACAGATGCAAACCCAAAGGGTCAACCGAATCAACTGCAAAGCGACTTTAAAGATAAAACCCTGTTTGACTCTGTCAAAACAGAGTTACAGTCACTGGCAACAGATAAGCACTACCTGAAAATCGCTTACATTCTTAAACAACTCCACAAAGGACTCACGGAAGGACTGGGCTTTAACCGAGTCATAGTGTTTCAAGTAGGCAAGAAAGAGGCAAAACTTAAACCCATACTCAGCAGTGGGTTTAACCCTGATGATCCTTTAAAAAGCTATATTCAGGATCTAAAAATACCCAGTATTTTTAAATTGGCGGCCACTAAGTCAACCTTTGTCTGGTTCTCTGACAAGTCCAGCGCTAAACTAATGCCTCTGATCCCAGCGCAGTTTGAAAATATCATGCCAAACAATGACTGGTTGCTTACTTCCCTGTTTGACACTCAAGGGCCATTGGTTATGCTCTACGCCGACCATGGCCATCATGCGCCCCAATTAAATTCTTTTATGGTCGAACAGTTTCGAGTATTAGCGAACCTTACTAACCAAGCCTTCAAAAACCTACCTCAGGAATCATCGTGAAAAATCGTCTTTTTATTCTGTTTCAACGTCTCGTTCCTCAACATTTGCTGTCTCGGCTTGTCGGCTATCTAGCTGAGTGCCAGACACCTTGGATTAAGAATCGTTTTATTGGCTGGTTTCATCGTCAATACCAGATCAATATGAACGATGCGCTTGAGGAAAACCCCTATGCCTACCCGAGTTTTAATGCATTTTTTACGCGTGCTTTAAAACCAGACGCTCGCCCCCTTGATACCGATCCAGATTCCCTCGTCTCACCAGCAGATGGCGCCATTAGCCAACTGGGTAAAATCGAGCAAGGGCGTATTTTTCAAGCTAAAGGCAGAAGCTACAGCTTAACCAACCTTCTTGGAGGAGATTTAGACCGAGCAAAGCCCTTTATTAATGGTCAATTTGCCACCATTTACCTTTCTCCAAGAGATTACCACCGTGTCCACATGCCGATCAGCGGCGTACTGCGTGAAACCGTGTATATCCCTGGTGATCTTTGGTCAGTTAACCAAGTGACTGCGGAAGGTGTTGATCAGCTTTTTGCCCGCAACGAACGGCTAGTGGCTATTTTTGATACTGAAATAGGCCCCATGGCGATGATCCTGGTTGGCGCGATGATCGTAGCAGGGATAGAGGTAGTCTGGGAGGGACAAGTGGCTCCACCAATGAAAGCTCCCTTGGTACTGGGCAAACGCTATGACGACCTCATGACCTTAGCACGTGGCGAAGAGATGGGACGCTTTAAGCTAGGCTCAACTGTTATTCTTTTATTTTCTGAGAATAGTGTTCAGTGGAACGCTGAACTTGACGCCGAAAGCCCAGTCCAACTGGGACGAAGTATTGCCCGATTCACCTCTACAGAGAATACTGACTCCTAACGATATAGGATTTTATATGGCCTTTTCTTACACGTTATTAACTCACCAACAGTTACTAAAGGTGGAAGGTAAGGATGCTTTCACTTTTTTACAAGGACAGTTAAGTTGTGACCTTCGTGATGTTGTTAACGAGGGTAGTCGTCTTGGAACTCACTGCACTATAAAAGGCCATGCTATTGCATTATTTCGAGTAATGGCTGAAAGTGATCAGAGTTTCCTTTTACGTTGCCACCACTCATTGATTGAAAAAGCCTTAGCTCAGCTGAAAAAGTACATTATTTTTTCAAAAGCTACGGCCACCTTAGAGGCTGGCTATCAGGGCATTGGCCTAGTGGGCTCTGATGTTAGAGACTTTCTTGCAACACAACTCTCTCTTTCGGCCGAAGAGATTCCAACACAAGCCTCTGAAATGCGGGTGACTGAAAAAGGTTTCTTATGTTGTATCCAGCCTGATCGATATGAACTTTGGACTTCACAACACCAGTTTTCTGAGATACAGCCACTGCTGGATCTGCAAAACGTTATGCCCATAGAGCAATGGATACTTGCAGATATTCGAGCAGGCATGCCTGATATTCATGAAGCAACATCAGAAGCCTTCATACCACAAATGCTTAACCTTCAGGTATTTGAAGGCGTTCACTTTAAAAAAGGTTGCTATACTGGCCAAGAAATTATTACACGACTGCAACATCGTGGTGTATTGAAACGACCTATGTATCGCATCACATGTCATTCAGAACAGCCGCCTAATATTGGCAGTCCAATTCATTGTGATGATAAAGAAGGCGTTGGACAGGTGGTGCTGGTCGCACCGACAGAAGAAGCAGGTTGCTATGAGATGCTTGCCGTAATTCTCAAAGATCGCGCTGAAAAAGATCAATTATGGTTGCCCGGTCCGATTCCCGTCACCTTGCTTGATCTGCCCTACGAGCTAGATCCTCGCTTATTTGAAAGCAAGCGGTGACTAAGCACTTTCTATCGGCGCCAATTGCCAGTCAATAGGCGCTTTCTCATGCAGAGTTAACCATTGATTTGCTTTGCTAAAATGACGGCAACCCAAAAAACCTCGATGCGCAGACAAAGGTGATGGGTGCGGTGCTTTTAAGACCAGATGCTTGTTTGTATCGATCCCCGCTCCTTTTTTTTGCGCGTAACTTCCCCACAGCATGAACACGACATGGTCACACTGATCATTCACTAACTTCACAATACGATCAGTAAACCCTTCCCAGCCTTTTCCTTGATGCGCATTGGCTTGACCCTGCTCAACAGTTAGCACGGCGTTCAAAAGGAGTACACCTTGATTGGCCCAAGCATCTAAGAAGCCATGATTTGCTGGATTGATCCCTAAGTCGGACTGAAGCTCTTTATAGATATTTTGTAGCGATGGAGGTACCTTAATACCCGGTCTGACCGAAAAACACAGCCCATGTGCCTGGCCAGGTTGATGGTAAGGGTCTTGACCCAAAATCACCACTTTGACCTGATCTAAGGGAGTCGCTTCCAGTGCATGAAACCAGTCAACGGAGGGAGGGAAGATCACCTTGTGGTGATCCTTCTCTTGACGCAAGAACTGCTTAAGGGCTTGCATGTAGGGCTTTTCAAACTCGGAATCAAGAAACCGCTTCCAACTGGGTGCATTGTCTAGTGCCATCACAAAAAGCCTCTATACATGCCACGCTCCTTATTGACTCCGAGGCCGCATAGCCGGGAAAAGAACAACGTCACGAATCGACGGTGAGTCTGTAAACAGCATCACTAAACGGTCGATGCCAATACCCTCACCTGCTGTTGGTGGTAAACCATACTCCAAGGCATTGATATAATCAGCATCGTAATGCATCGCTTCATCATCGCCAGCATCCTTTTCAGCTACTTGAGCTCGGAAACGTGCCGCCTGGTCTTCTGGGTCGTTTAACTCTGAAAAGCCGTTCGCCAACTCTCGCCCACCGACAAAGAACTCGAAGCGATCTGTGACATGTGGATCATGATCACTTTGACGCGCTAATGGGCTGACTTCCGTGGGGTATTCTGTAATAAAGGTTGGCTGATCCAAATGATGCTCGACAGTTTTATCAAAGATCTCCATTTGAACACGCCCTAACCCCCAGTTATCCATTAAGTCAATATGGAGTCGTTCTGCCAGTTGCCTTGCAGCATGCTCATCAGCCAAGGCTTCTGGTTTAATTTCCGGGTTGTAGTGTAAAATCGAATCAAACACACTGATACGACGGAAGGGTTGGCTTAAGTCATACTCAAACCTTTCCAATACTTCACCTTCTTC
This sequence comes from Nitrincola sp., assembly GCA_007125745.1. Taxonomy (GTDB): domain Bacteria; phylum Pseudomonadota; class Gammaproteobacteria; order Pseudomonadales; family Balneatricaceae; genus Nitrincola. The sequence continues at coordinate 14,718 of SLCQ01000075.1, read as the reverse complement.
GTTACGCACAGTATTCACAATTGTCGTGGTACCGAGAATATCCTGAGCCAATGTGCGAAGCATATCTTCCGTTAAATCCATCAAATCATGGTAGTCTGCATACGCCTGGTAGAATTCGATCATGGTGAATTCAGGGTTATGACGCGTTGACAAACCTTCGTTACGGAAATTACGATTAATTTCGAAAACACGCTCAAAGCCACCCACAACAAGGCGCTTCAAATAAAGCTCTGGCGCTATACGCAGATACATATCCAGATCGAGTGCATTATGATGTGTGACAAACGGACGTGCCGTCGCTCCCCCTGGAATGCTATGAAGCATGGGTGTTTCTGCTTCGATAAAACGACGAGCAGACAGATATTGACGAATACCTGATACAATTTTTGAACGAATTTCGAACACGCGTCGTGAGCTTTCATTGGTGATTAAATCGACATAGCGTTGACGATAGCGCATTTCCGTATCTTGCAGACCTTTATGCTTTTCAGGCAATGGGCGTAGGTTTTTCGTCAATAGCTCAAACTCAGCCATATCAACATAGAGATCCCCTTTACCAGATTTGTGCAACAGGCCTCTCACACCGATAATATCACCTAGGTCCAAAGACTTAGCAAAAGCCCTTGCCGCTTTATTGACATAGAGTTGAATGCGGCCACTCATATCCTGAAGCACCATAAAGGCACCTCGGTTCAACATCACTCGACCCGCGACACTGACGTGCACTCCTTCAGCTTCCAGTGCTTCTTTTGTTTTATCTGCATGAGCTGAATGTATATCGGATGCATAGTTTTCCCGACGAAAGGTGTTGGGAAATGCTGTACCATCATCACGCCAGAGGCGCAACTTTTCTCGACGCTCGGCAATCAGGCGGTTTTCATCTTGTGTTTGATTCACTTCTGACATGAAGTTGGTTCCTAAATGTTGTCGGTTGTCGATTCTTTACAGACCAGCTTTCAAACTAGCAACGATAAACTGATCTAACTCACCATCGAGTACACGATCACAGTTTGAAGTTTGCACACTGGTACGCAGGTCTTTAATGCGCTGATCATCTAATACATAAGAACGTATCTGACTTCCCCAGCCGATATCAGCCTTAGAGTCTTCTAACTCCTGGGCGGCAGCATTGCGCTTTAGCATCTCCATTTCGTAGAGCTTAGAACGTAACTGCTTCATACACACATCGCGGTTCTGATGTTGAGATCTGGCGGACTGACTTTGCACAACGATACCTGAGGGTTCGTGGGTAATACGAACGGCCGACTCGGTTCTGTTGACGTGCTGACCACCGGCACCCGAGGCTCGATATACATCCACACGCAAATCGGCTGGGTTAATTTCTATATCTATATTGTCGTCAATCTCGGGAGAAACAAATACGGATGCAAATGAAGTATGTCGACGACCACCGGAATCGAAAGGTGATTTACGTACCAAACGATGTACACCCGTTTCTGTGCGCAACCAACCAAAAGCGTACTCGCCTTCAAAGCGAATGGTGGCACTCTTAATACCAGCAACATCACCATCAGAAACTTCAATGAGCTCCGTTTTGAAGCCTTTGTCCTCCCCCCAGCGCAGATACATGCGTAGCATCATATTCGCCCAATCCTGAGCTTCGGTACCGCCAGAACCTGATTGAATATCGAGAAACGCATTATTGGCATCGGCCTCGCCGGAGAACATTCGCCTAAACTCAAGATCTTCCAGCCGTTTACCCAATGATTCCAGTTCTTTAATCACCTCATTTACGGTGTCTTCATCGTTTTCATCTACTGCCAAATCAAGCAATTCACGCGCATCAACAACGCCAGTGGTTAGATCATCCAGGGTCGTTACGGTGTTGCTAAGGTTGGTGCGTTCACGACCTAATTGCTGCGCATTATCGGGATTATTCCATACTTCAGGGCTTTCCAGCTCCCTTTCGACCTCTTCCAAACGCTCACGTTTGCCGTCGTAATCCAGATATCGCTTGAGAAGGGCGGTGCGCTCAGCATAATCTTTTAAGCTGTTTAGAATTGGATTAATTTCCATGTTAGAACTTAGAACTCCGGCTGTGGAAGAGGGCTATAAAAAAGAGCACTATTCTAACCGATTAGCAGAAAGGATTGAATGTTCTGAGCAGGGATTAATTATTGCAACCCTTTAAGACTTACAAAAGATCAGCCTTTCAGTGTCATCGTTGCGAAACTTAACTGTATAAACAATTGAGACCGCAGGTGCGGCCTCAATTTAGCTATTCTGGATAAGCTGTCAAATCAGTCACGGAAATGGTCGTGACAAGTACGACACGTTTGTCCCATCTGCCCAACTGCTGGACGCAGTGCTTGCAAAGAGCCCTCTTCCGCAGCGGCTACCATGGCACCACTCACTTCCTGAAACTTTTCCATACCGCCAGCAAACTGATCCCAATTAGACCAGATTTCCGCTTTAGCCGCGCCACCCTGAGTACCTTCACCGAAACCCTCCTTAGCCATAAAGCTCATCGCGTGAACCTGTTTAGCGTGATGCAACGCCGCGTCGGCATCAAAATCAGCATCACCACGTGCCATTGCGCCTAGCGTATCCATATGCCACTTAACTACTTTAAAAACAGATTGACGGTATTCAATGGAGTCATCAGCGATAGCGGAAGAAAAACCGGCGCCCACTAACATCGATGCAGCTAAACAGCCTAGTGCAAATTTCTTCATATTGTTATCCTTAATTTCATTGACAGAATACACCCAATACATCAGTGCCAACTTATGTAACACTGTTCAGTCTACGTAATTTCAAACGCAATGCAAATCTCTTTTAGCCAAGCATCCAGCCTTTCATCGGTTAAGCCAGATTGACTGTCTTCATCTAATGCTAACCCCACAAATTGCGTCTTATCTTGGGTAAGTGCTTTAGATGCTTCGAAGTCATAGCCTTCAACAGGCCAATAGCCTACCACTTGAGCCCCTAAAGAGATTAAATAATCATGCAACGCCCCCATGGCATCTTGAAACCATTCGCCATAACCGATTTGATCTCCTAAACCAAACAAGGCGACCTTTACATGGGAAAGTGAGTATCGAGCAAGCTCGTCCCAGTGACTTGCCCAGTCCTCTTGGAGTTCACCGAAATCCCAAGTTGGAATCCCCATGATCATCATGGAATAGTTCGGCACACTATCAAACCCCTCGGCTGAAATATCGTGGCAAATCGCATGTTCACCTAAGTGTAACGCTATTTTCTGAGCAATCAGCTCCGTATTCCCTGTTGTACTCGCATAAAAAATACCGACCGTAGGCTCATGTTCTTGCATCTTTATTTATTTCCAGTCGCCTTATCCAGAGAGCCTTTGGCCAGGGCTTCCATGGCAGCTCGCGCTTCACCCAGTGATTTCATGTTTTGTTCATTGGCGGAGCGTAACGTTTGCTCCAACTCCTTCGCGTAAGCCTGTTGAAGCTCCATTAAGTCAACAGGTGTTTTGCATTGTTGCAACTGTTTAGTTTGTTGCATGGTGGCTTCCAAACAAGCCTTAGTGCAATCCATCTGATGACGAGTCAAATCTTCAAGCATACGCGTTTGAATATTCACAAAGTCTTTAAAAGGCCCCATGGATTCGGTCATCTGTTTAGTCATATCCTGAAACATAGCTATCTCCAAGTCATAAATCACGATTATTGGCACTGAACTTTATGGAACGCTTTTCCACATAGTTTTTAAGTGTAACGCTATTATGGTTTTTTTTCATTCAACTCATGATACAAATCATCTCACGTTATGCAAAATGACCCTATAGTTCATCTGTGCTGGCAGGTACTTTTTTTGGTACTATTCAATTCAACTAATAATAATTGAACCACTCTGCATAAATTAAGCAGAGCATTGCTGCTTCAAAGACTGTTAATGATCCAGTTCGATCCATTAACGTAAGTCATCAATTAGACATGAACAAAAGGTTAGCTTGAATGAAAAAATCAACATTCCTAGCAACGGCAGGCCTCATCCTGACATTGCATATGGGACCGGTTTCTGCAAACGCGCTTCAGGACGCACAAGATGCTATCGATTCTCAGAATTATGCTGCTGCATTAGAGCAACTCCGTCCTCTGGCAAGAGAAGGTAACGCGGATGCGAGCAACTTATTGGGACAAATGTACGAAAAAGGACTCGGTGTAGATGCCGATGAAGAGGAAGCAGCCCGCCTTTATCGACAAGGTGCAAATCAAGGTCACCTAGACAGCGTGACAAGCTTGCGCGCTTTACAAAACAGAGCATTTTCTCAAGAGTTCGACCGTTTAATGCCTCTAGCCAAAGCCGGTAATGCAGAAGCGCAAAACCGTATCGGTGAAATGCTAGAGTTTGGTCAAGGCGTAGAGCGTGACGTAGATGCAGCCTATCAATGGTTTCATCGCGCGGCTGAACAAGGCGAAGTAGCGGCCTGGCACAACTTAGGACGAAACTATAACTTTGGCTCAGGCGTTGAACAAGACTTCGCTATTGCTGAAGAGTGGTACCGTAGAGCTGCTGAGCGCGGCTATACGAAATCTTTGTTTTTCCTTGGCACCCTTTATGCGACTGATCATGGTCAAGATGAGAGCCATAGTAGTGATATTATTGCCTATGCTTGGCTGAAAAACGCAGCCGATTTAGGCGATCAAACCGCTCGACCAATCGCCGAAAGACTTCTGCTAAAATTAACAGCAGAAGAGGTTGAAACTGCGAAACAGCTGGCAGAGCGTTACAAAGAGCGCTATGTACCTTAAAACTAACTGACCACCTCACAGCCGTTGCTGTGAGGTGTTTCTTCCCCACCCAGAGCCTTCTTAATTCATCACCTTATGATGTTCTGTTAGGAAACCAATGATGAAACGAACCTTTCGCGATGAATACCCTGACACTCGTCCAGCGTCACTCACTAAGAGACTCGTCGCCATGCTCTATGATTTTATGCTGATGGTTGCTATCTGGATGATTACAGGCTTTATAGCGGTCGCAATTAATGATGGTGAAGCAGTCGATGGTCCACTCTTTAACACTGTCTTGTTTCTCATCACATTTTCGTTTTACGGCTTTTTTTGGACTCGAAACGGACAGACGCTGGGCATGCAAGCTTGGCGCATTCGCGTCCAGACACTCGATGGCTATCGCTTAAGTTGGAGCCGCGCTCTGCTTCGGTTTATGCTTTCAATTCTCTCTTGGATTCCACTAGGCTTAGGTTACCTTTGGATCTTATTCAGTGACGAAAAATTAGCTTGGCATGATAAATGGTCAGAGACCTGTATTGTGCAGTTACCCAAAGTCAAACGGGATAATGACTAACCTGCCCGCCTTAATAAGTACAAGCCCCCTAAAGCGCTAGCAATAATCGGTATTAATGTTGCTAGCAAAGGTGGAAAACCGTATACGCTGCTCGCCGGCCCTAACATATCCTGAGTAAACTTAAACACCAACCCCAGAATAACACCGGTAATGATACGTTGCCCTATCGGCACACTGCGTAACGGCCCAAATATAAATGAGATACCAACCAACACTAAAGCAGCCGTTGAAAGAGGTTGTAACAGCTTCGCCCAGAAAGCCTGCAAATAGAGATCAGCGCTAACACCTTGCTGTTTAAGATAGGTAGCGTAATCCCATAAGCCCGTAATAGATAAATCTACGGGCTCAACTACCACTATAGAAAGAAGCTCTGGCGTTAAGCCCGTTTTCCATACTTCTTCAGACAGCCTATCCGTGGTAACTTTTTCATCTTGAATACGGGTTTCACGAATATTCTCAAGTACCCATGCTCCATCATGAAACTCTCCATAACGCGCTATACTGCTTCGAGTCAGTTGAAGATCTTCAGCAAACTCATAACGTGTCACACCATGAATTTTCTCACCACTTTCTACCGCATTAATGAAGATAAAGGTGTTGCCTTCTTTGTGCCAAACACCCGAAGTGGAATAACCACCCCCACCCGCCATCGCAATAGCACGCACACTTTGAGCTTTTTGCTCAGTCACGGGGGCCACATACTGGCCAAGTACGAGACCCAAAGCCGCCATCAATAGAACAGGTTTATAGACAATAAATAAAATTCTGAGTGTCGACACACCCGCTGCACGCATTACCGTCAACTCGCTTTGAGATGCCATCATCCCCAAGCCAATCATGACACCCACAAGTGTTCCCAATGTAATATATTCATATAAACGCCGTGGTGATGTCCAAGCCACATAGTGAACAGCACCCGATAAAGTGTAGTGATCATTCAGGCGATTCATTTGATCCAAAAAAGCGATCAAAACATCCAAGCCTAGCACCACTATAAGTACGACTAAAATTGAGAAAAAGACCTGGCGAAAAATATACCTTTCTAATACCGTCATGCTTTGGCCTTTCGAAACGCTTTGCGCAGTGTCAATTGCATATACTCAAACCCTGTTCGCCAAAATGTACCCAAGAAAATAAAGTTTAGAGCTACACCGATGAACAACAGGTGGACAGCCCATAGCTGCAGAGGTGAAGCACCCACTTCTACATTGGAACGTGCGGTGGTCAAGAAAGCCATGTATACCAAATAGAGCAAAATGGACGGAATTAATTTTGCGAAACGTCCTTGGCGAGGATTGGTATAGCTCAAAGGAACGGCCAACAGAGTGACAATGAGGGTTAAGACCGGCAGGTTCAACCGCCAATGTAAGGCCGCCCTATCACGGACGTTGCTTGACTCTATTAACATCATTGTGGGTTTCGCATCAACTTCACGTATTTCGGCCGCTAACTCTGGCTCGTCCAGTTGCACACCATATTCAGAGTAACGAATACGCGTAACCTCAGCCTCTCCTGGCCGCAAGTCATAGCGATAGCCTGTTAAAAGCACTAGAAAGCGTTGTTGTGCTTCTGGAAAAAGTCGACGTTCAGCCGCCTCAGCTACCAAAATATTGGGGCGACCATCGTTTCCTCTACGTGATAAAAAAACCTGCTTAAGTTGATCATCATCAACCGCTTCAGCATAGGTCACTTGACCCGCTGACTGCGAAAGAAATCGCCCCGGGGTAACCAATTCAAGTTCACTACGAGCATCTTGAGCGGCTAACAGTTCCTCAGCTTTATGCATACCCAAAGGACTTAACCACAAGCTCAACAGCATCACCAACAACACCACAACGGCCGTCGGACCGTAAGCATAACGCAGTAACTTATGATCACTAAAACCCGTTGCTTTCAAGACAGCCATTTCACTGTCCAAGCAGAAGCGTCCATACGCGAGCAGGATACCCAAAAACAGCCCCAAGGGGAGCAGTAACTCAAGGAAGCCTGGTAGTCTGTAAAACAACACTAAGAGCACCGCGCCCGCTTCCAGTTTTCCTGCAGCCGCATCAGCTAAATACTTAATCAAGCGGGCACTGGATATAATCAACATCAATACAGCTGTTACAGCAAAGGTATTGACAAGTACTTCACGAGTAATATAACGAAATATAATCAACGCAGAATCCTTATCACCAACATGGTTTCGAAGGATGAAAATGGTTTATAGTGTCATTATTACCTAATCGCTATTGAATGTCTTCTTTGGAGTGACCATGTTTTTTGAAATTCTCACCGACGCAGTCGAAAAAATCTCGACCGAATGTATCGTTATCGGAGTTGAGGCAAAAGGTACACTGAGCCCTACTGCTGAAAAAGTGAATACCGCAACTCAAGGGGCAATCCAAGCGCTAATTGATTCAGGAGATTTCTCTGGCACGGCAGGAGAACAACAATTATTGCGAAACCTACCGGGCATTTCATCTTCTCGCATTCTGGTGGTCGGACTGGGTAAAAAAGATGAACGCAAAGATCGTCACTACCGTAAGCTCATTAAAGGGATCAATCAAACCCTGGCAAAATTAAAGCTGAAGAGTGTCGCCATTGCACTTGACGGTCTGGCTAGCGAACAGGCTGACCCCTACCGTCAAACACGACTATTGACCGAGTGGACCTCGGCCGACTTTTATCAATATGACACAACCAAAAGTAAAAAAGCCGACCCTCTGTCATTGGAACAATATGTCATTGTCCTCAGTAAAGAAGACGTTGAGTTTGGTGAAAGCGCGCTACTGGATGGCGTTGCCATTGCAAACGGTATTAATGCGGCCAGAGAGCTTGGTAACTTACCGGGCAATATCTGTACGCCCACCTATCTGGCAGACAAAGCTAAAGCATTAGCAACTGAGTTTGACACCCTAAAGGTTAAAGTACTTGATGAAGAAAAGATGGAAAAGCTGGGCATGCACAGCCTGCTATCAGTCGGTCACGGAAGTGTCCAACCATCCAAGTTAATTATCATTGAATATCGTGGTGGCAAAAAGGATGAAGCGCCACATGTTTTAGTAGGCAAGGGCATTACTTTCGATACCGGTGGCATCAGCCTGAAACCCGGTGCGGCGATGGACGAAATGAAATATGACATGTGCGGAGCGTCCAGTGTAATAGGCACCCTGGAATCAGTTGCTGAGATGCAACTACCGATTAATGTCACCGCCGTGGTAGCCGCTGCTGAAAACATGCCGGGTAGTCAGGCCACAAAACCCGGCGATGTTGTCACCACCATGTCAGGCCAAACTGTGGAAATTCTGAACACTGATGCTGAAGGACGTTTAGTGCTTTGTGATGCACTGACCTATGTTGAACGCTTCAAACCCGCTAGTGTGATTGACGTTGCCACACTCACAGGCGCCTGCATTGTTGCGCTAGGTCATCATGCCAGTGGTTTACTATCAAACAATGAAACCCTTGCAGAGTCTTTGCTAAAAGCAGGCGACTATGCGTCAGACCGAGCATGGCCTTTACCATTATGGGATGAGTACCAAGAGTTACTGGATTCCAACTTTGCCGATATGGCTAACATTGGTGGTCGTTCTGCAGGCACGATTACAGCCGCCTGCTTCTTATCTCGATTCACAAAAAACTACCCATGGGCACACTTGGACATAGCTGGCACTGCTTGGATCAGTGGCGGTAAAGAAAAAGGCGCTACAGGTCGCTGTGTTTCACTGCTTTGCCAGTATCTTATTGATCAAGCGGAGTTGGCTGATTCAGATGCTCTTGGAGATCGTCATCACTGATGACTCGTCGAGCTGATTTTTACCTTCTGTCGCAAGCAGATGAAGAGAGCCGGATGCGTTTTCTATGCAGAGTCTGTGAAAAGGCTCTGCAACAGAAACACCGCATTTATATCTATACTGAGGATAAGGCTCAGGCTGAATACCTTGACCGTTTGCTTTGGAGTTTTCCGGAAGATAGTTTTCTACCTCATCACTTGATGGGTAGTGAACCTTGCGCACCTATCAGCATCGGACAGGGTGATCAACGCCCAATGCATCTCGATCTTTTCTTTAATGCGGGTAACACACTACCCGCGTTTGCCTTTGACTTTGATCGTATCGCAGAGGTCGTGATTCAAGACCCTGCATCACTGAACGCTTCACGGCAGAACTTTGTTCGTTGCCGTGAACAGGGATACGAAATGCATTGGACCGATATGCGTCAGCACTCACGTTAAATCAAATCGTTAATATACCTACACCCTCCCGACTTCAACCGTTATAATATCGGGTTTTCTGGACGCATTGCGCAAGCACTTTGTGAATTTATGACCAGTCCCGACTCTAATTTGACCGAGATAAGTATGGACAAGACCTATCAGCCACATGAAATCGAACGTACTTGGTACGACAATTGGGAACAACGCGGATACTTTAAACCCTCCGGGCAGGGTGACGCTTATAGCATTATGATTCCGCCCCCCAATGTCACCGGTAGTTTGCATATGGGACACGCCTTTCAAGATACCATAATGGATAGTTTGATTCGCCATCAGCGTATGCTCGGTAAAAATACGCTCTGGCAAGCAGGCACTGACCACGCAGGTATCGCTACGCAAATGCTAGTTGAGCGCAAAGTTGCGGCAGAAGAAGGCAAAACGCGTCATGACCTAGGACGTAACGCCTTTATTGAAAAAATCTGGCAGTGGAAAGAGGAGTCTGGTGGCACGATTACGCGCCAGCTTCGTCGCATGGGATCGTCCATTGACTGGAGCCGTGAACGTTTCACTATGGACGATGGTTTTTACAAAGCCGTTCAAGAAGTGTTTATTCGCCTATATGACGACAAACTCATCTACCGCGGCAAGCGCTTGGTCAACTGGGACTGCAAACTCCATACAGCCATATCTGATCTGGAAGTAGAAAATAAAGATCAAAGTGGATTCCTGTGGCATTTTCGCTACCCACTTGCCGATGGCACCAAAACAGCGGATGGAAAAAATTATATCGTGGTCGCCACTACGCGTCCCGAAACCATGTTAGGCGATACCGCTGTTGCGGTGAACCCAAATGATAGTCGCTACACGCATTTGATCGGTCAATATGTGAACTTACCTTTGGTTGGTCGTCGCATTCCTATTATTGCCGATGACTACGTTGAAGCTGAATTCGGAAGTGGTTGCGTCAAGATCACACCCGCACATGACTTTAACGATTACGAAGTTGGCAAACGTCACCAGTTACCGATGATTAATGTGTTAGATCCTAACGGCGCTATTTTAACACGGGCGGAAATATACAACAGTGACGGCTCTGCAAATGCTGAATTAGATGATCGTTTGCCTGAAAACTATCTTGGCCTAGATCGTTTTGAAGCGCGTAAACAGATCGTTGCCGAATTTGAAACACATGGCTTATTAGAAAAAATTGAAGACCATGCTCTGAAAGTCCCTTATGGTGATCGTTCGGGTGTGGTGATAGAACCCCTGCTTACCGACCAGTGGTTCGTTGCAGTAGCAGATCTTGCGAAGCCTGCAATTGAAGCGGTAGAAAATGGCGATATTCAATTTGTTCCCAAACAGTACGAAAACATGTATTTTGCCTGGATGCGCGATCTTCAGGATTGGTGCATTTCTCGCCAGCTTTGGTGGGGACACCGTATTCCAGCCTGGTACGACGACTGTGGAAATGTCTATGTAGCTCGCACAGAAATTGAAGCACGAGAAAAGTATAACCTCAGCCATGACCTTCCATTAACGCAAGACGATGACGTACTGGATACTTGGTTTTCATCTGCACTGTGGACCTTTGGCACATTAGGGTGGCCGGAACAAACAGACGAACTCAAAACCTTTCACCCCAGCAGTGTACTGGTCACAGGTTTTGATATCATTTTCTTCTGGGTCGCCAGAATGATCATGTTTACCTTAAAGTTCACCGATGAGGTCCCTTTCAAAAAGGTCTATGTACACGGCCTAGTACGTGATCAAGATGGACAAAAAATGTCCAAATCCAAAGGTAACGTGCTCGATCCACTGGATCTGATCGACGGTATCGATTTAGAAACGCTAGTGAGCAAACGCACCGGGAACATGATGCAACCGCAACTAGCGAAAAAAATTGAAAACCAAACCCGAAAGCATTTTCCTGAAGGGATCGATGCCTATGGTACAGATGCGTTACGTTTTACTTTCTTATCTTTAGCGTCAACTGGGCGCGACATTAAGTTCGATATGAACCGTATGGAAGGGTATCGCAACTTCTGCAATAAACTCTGGAACGCCGCTCGCTATGTACTGATGAATACGGAAGATCAAGACTGCGGCAATCAGGGTGAGACCGTTGAGCTCACACTTGCTGATCGATGGATCATCTCTCGCCTACAAGAGACAGAAGCACAAATCGATAAGCATTTTGCAGAGTACCGTTTTGATCTTTTGTCCAACACACTTTACGAGTTTGTATGGAACGAATACTGTGACTGGTATCTTGAGCTATCCAAGCCGGTGCTTTGGGATCCCAATGCATCGCCCGAACGCTTGCGTGGAACTCGTCGTACCCTAGTTCGCGTACTGGAAGCTATCCTGCGTCTAGCACACCCTCTCATGCCTTATATCACCGAAGAGATATGGCAACGTGTGGCACCTTTGGCCGGTCAGCAAGGTGATACCATTATGTTGCAATCCTATCCTTTAGCCGACACCGCCAAGATAGACGAGCAAGCCGTTGCGGATATCGAGTGGCTTAAATCTGTCATGCTAGCGATTCGTAACATTCGTGGTGAAATGAATCTATCCCCGGCAAAAGAGATCAAGGTGTTATTACGACACGCGACCAGCGAAGATCAAACACGACTCAATGAAACGCGAGTCTTACTGTGTAAACTGGCAAAACTGGAACAGATCGACCTGCATAACGAAAGTGAAGAAGCGCCCATGTCTGCTACAGCTCTGGTAGGACAGATGGAGATTCTTGTGCCTATGGCTGGCATAATTGACAAGGATGCAGAGCTTGCTCGTTTGCAAAAAGAGCTGGATAAACTGGATAAGGAAATTAATCGCCTAGATAGCAAACTGTCCAATGCTGGTTTTGTCAGTAAGGCACCTGTTGAGGTGGTTGAGAAAGAGCGGGCAAAACTTAAGGAGTTACAATCGGCCGCATCTCGCCTGCGTGATCAACAACAACGCATTGCCAGTATTTAATACTGGCATTCTGAAACAAAAAAAACCTGCTGATGATCATACATCAGCAGGTCCACTCCCGGTCCACTATAGAAAAGCTAAAAGAATGAATTAATAGGCATACGCGGCACAGAATCCCGAATTTACTTTTTATTTTCGTCTTCGTTCATGAGTGCACGCATTTTGAAACCAGCCCAAACCATAACGGCAGTGATTCCAATAATCCCAATCATACTGGGAAGCAAAACCTCCCAACTGTGAGTGTCAATACCAAACATAGCTTTTCTCCCCTTAATTAATAAGGCTAGATTACCCTCTTATTCATCAGGAAATATTGACTTAGCTCAACTTTTGATTCAGTCGTTAGAAACACAATTTAATACATAAGATGACTGGTAAATCGATCGCATTAAACACTAAACTTACAAGGAAACCATCTTTTATCAAGGAGCACTACTATGGCTAATAAATTTAAACGCTGGACAGCGGACGAAGTGATCAAAATGAACGAAGAAGCCTTCATGGTCGAAGTGCTTGATATGATCAAGTTTTCACCGGAACTGGATGAAAGTGATCAAGCAGTCGCTCAGGCCAAAAAGAAACTAGAAGCGATTGAAGAAGCACTGGAAGCTCGCCTTAATGCAAGCAAAGCTTAGTTAATACTCCACCTGGGCATCGACATGGTGCCCAGGCAGTCAACTCATATCGCCAACGCCTAATCTTATAGCAACAGCTCTTCCCGCAAACGCTTTTCCACCTATCCCACGCCACCTACACATCACGTGAATGACTTTCTGCTGCGCCAATCCATGTGGCATTCGCTGACAGCACCTGAAATCAGATCTGATTAACACCTCCAGAAACCTTAAAACAATCTTTAAAACAATCAATATTAAATATTGATTGACTCTATATTATTAACGATTAATCAAATACTGATTTATATAACAAATACATCTAAAAACCAGCATGCTTAACCAATCAAATTATCATTTAATTTCAACAACTTACATGAAGCAACACCAGAACCACATCTACTGCGAAATTTATTTCAAAAACCTATAAAAATCAATTGTTTAGGTACCATAAAATTGCGTATTTTATTTGTGATATATCATAATCGTTGTTATAATTATCATATAAATAATTTGATACATCATAAAAGGGGTTATGATCATGCAAGAAAAGGAAATAAGATTACTATTTAAGGCGGGTGTCTTTGAATCTTGCCAGGCAACACCCATTGCTATGTCGCGAGGATGGACCCTTAAATTCATCACAAGAGATCAAGAAGTGCTCACGCTGAACCTTCAACGCTCAAATACGGAAAGAGAGTTTAAAAGCCTAGATGGTGCGGCAGCTGTGGCGAAGCGCATTGGCTTTGATTGGCTGAATGTGCAAATAGGAGAGTTACAGTGGCGGGAGAAGGTTTCCTAAGCATATAGGCCTCGGAAACCGGTTTTCTCATCAAGCGGAGGCTTGATTTCCCTGACTAGGGCTGTAGTCTTTGTATCGACCAACCGCCTTCGATCAGTTGATATTCAAAACGGTCATGCAATCGACTGGGACGTCCTTGCCAAAACTCAAAGCGCTGGGGAATCAAGCGATAGCCACCCCATTCTTCAGGGCACGGAATATCTCCATCAGAGTATTGTTGTTGCAGTGAAGTAATGGATTGCTCCAAAATTTCGCGAGACTCAACTGGATGACTTTGACAGGAGCTGGCCGCACTGAGTTGGCTACCCACAGGGCGCTGACTAAAGTAAGCCTGTCCCTCTTCCCTTGGTAGCTTTTCTACATGCCCGCGAATACGAACTTGGCGAGACTGGCTGGGCCAGAAGAACAAAATCTCAGCCTGAGGGTTCGTTAATAGCTGTTGTCCTTTCTCACTTCGATAATCAGTAAACCAGCTAAATCCATTGCGATCGTAGTCTTTTAACAGCACAATTCGGGCAGATGGCATGCCCTGCTGATCGGCTGTTGCCAAGGTCATTGCTGTCGCTTCATCGGCGTATTGTGCAATGGCTTGCTCAAACCATTGCGAAAACTGTTGAAATGGGTCTTCACACAGGTCTTCGCGGTTTAAATCGCCCACAACATACTCACGTCTTAAAGACTTAAGATCAACTTTATCTTGACTCATGAACCCTCTCCAGTTGTTATAATGTGGTTACTATATCGAAAAACCAATCAGATTTGATAGGACTCATGCGCGTGTTTGGATTACTCTTCCAACCGATCAATCATCATAAACTCACTCG
>SLCQ01000273.1 GCA_007125745.1 Nitrincola sp. | reverse complement strand
CCAAACAGATAGGGCGCGAGAAGCCTTAAGTGATCGCAAACTTAGAGGTGCTCAAGAAGCTCAGGCTGATATGGATGCACTGCTACAGCGATTGATTTGGCAACTCTCTCTAATAAGTTTTCTAGGCATCGCATTTGTTGTCTTTATTGCATGGCGAGTTATAGGTCGCTTCAAGAAAGGAACTGCTGGCTTGAATGCTATGGCAACATCTTTAGCGCAAGGGGATTTTAGAGAAACTAAAGTGGATCATCAGGAACAGAAAGATGAGTTTGGCGATATCATCCGACACTTCATCGATACCCGTTCTCAGCTGAATCAGATGTCACGCCAAATTAATGAATCAGGCCATTCGTTAGCAGAGTTAGCAGAGCAAGGGTCCGTGGTGGCAGAGCAGGCCAGTCGTGGTATTCAGAAACAGCGCGCTGAAACAGATATGGTGGCAACCGCGATGTATGAAATGAACGCCACCGTTCATGATGTAGCCAAAAATACTGCCAGTGCGGCCAGTAGCGCTAACTTGGCCGATCAAAAAGCCAGGGAAGGTAAAAGTGTCGTAGCCAGCAGTGCATCAGGTATGACTATGCTGTCTGAAGAAGTGCAGTCTGCCGCTACCGTGATCCATGAGCTTGCTGAAGATGCGCGTAAAATTGGTTCGGTAGTTGATGTCATTCGAGATATTGCTGAACAAACAAACCTTCTAGCACTAAACGCTGCCATTGAAGCTGCTCGTGCGGGAGAGCAAGGACGAGGGTTTGCAGTCGTTGCTGATGAAGTGCGCTCATTGGCCAGTCGTACTCAGTCGTCCACGAGTGAAATTCAAGCCATGGTAACGCATCTTCAGGAGTCAGCAGTGAAGGCCACTGAGGTGATGACCCGAGGAGAGGATAAAGCGAAAGAGGGTGTTCAATATGCTGAAAAAGCCAGTGATGCACTGGAAGAGATTATGGAAGCCATTACGGCGATCAATGATATGAATACACAAATAGCGAGTGCAGCAGAGGAGCAAAGCTCAGTTGCTGATGAGATGAATGAAAACCTGAATCGCATCAATATGGCGGCTGATGAAACATCTCAAGCGTCTGAGCTAACGGCTGAATCGAGCCGGCGTATTGCTGAACATGCGGATCAGTTGAAAGAGATTGTGGGACGCTTAAAGTTTTAGAAGCTGAAAAGCAGGATGAGAAGACGAACTCATCCTGCTTTGCTACGCGTGTATGCATCCTATTTTACAGTCCCTTACTTTTCTTTTTTATTCGCTTCTATCATCGCTTCCATTCTATTCAGCTGCTCCGACATCAATACCATTTGTTCACGCATCCAGTGAATCTCGGCCACTTCTCCTTCACCGGACTCCAACTGCTCAGCGGCACTTTCTTTCTGCATAACGTCTAAGACGATACCTATCATCATATTTAAGAAGATAAAGGCATTTAAGAAGATAAAGGTTAAGAAGAAGATCCAACTGTAAGGGTAGTGCTCCATGGTCGGGTAAAGCACAGCCGTTGCCCAGCTCTCAAAGGTGGCCACTTGGAAGAGGGTTAGCATGGCTAAGGAGATATTGCCCCAGAGTTGCTCATCGACACTTTCAAACAGGAAGCTACCAATAGCGGCGTAGATATAGAAGATGATAAACATCAGTAGTGCCACATAGCCCATGCGGGGAATGGACTTTATCAAAGCGGCCAGTAGCATGCGTAGCTCAGGAATCATGGAGACTAAACGCAGAACACGGAAAATCCTTAGCAGGCGTGCGATCAATACCATTTCTGAGTCATCGATCGGGATAAGGCTAGCCGTGACGATCAGGAAGTCGAAGATATTCCAGCCTTTTTTAAAAAAGTCGAGAGTGCGCTTTTCAGCCGCTAAGCGAATACAAATTTCAAACAGAAAGAATAGGGTGATGCCAAGATCGAGCCAGCGCATGACGATGTCAAAGCGCGTTGCTTCTTCATAGGTTTTTGCACCGATCAATAACGCAGAAGCGATGATGACAAAGATAACAAAGGTTTCAAAAATCTTGTTGGCACGTAATCGCTCAAGTTGATCTTGTAGGCGATTCCAATAGATTTTCATAATGTACTTCACTCCGCTTAAATAACGCCAAAATTAGGGTTGGCTATTATCTCTGATTCTGATGGTCAGCAAAAGCGGAGTGATGTCACTCTGGTTTAAGCTAAGCTGTGTACAACGTCCGTTTCGAGACGTGTATTGTCATGCAGTGGGCAACGATGGCACACCTCATCAAGAAAGATTTTCTTCTCTTCGTCGGTCATATCAGCATCAATTTCAGCTTGAATGCGGATCTGTTGGAAACCTGTGCGATCTTCAGTAGGCTTACCCAAGAGTCCGGCTGGGTTGTAATCACCCTCTACAGAAATTTTCATACCACGTAGCTCAAGCTTGCGTTGCATGGCGGCAATACGTGCAATGGTTCCGATACAACCTGCAACCGAGAATAAAAAGTATTCAAGAGGGGTGGGGCCTAGACCTGTTCCTCGAGCGGAAACGGGTTGGTCAATAACAACGCGATGCTCTCCTAGTTGCGAGGTTACGGCAAAGCCTTCATTTAACTCAGCCTGAATGCCCATGGTTTTAGTTTGGCTCATGTTAATCTCCTTGTTGATACTGACAGATAACTTCAATCATTACATAAAAATAAAGATGTTGGCACTAATTGTCATTGAAGCTTTAAGAAATAGCTTCATAATTTCAATGCAATTGAGAATTTATATATAAGTATATTCTAATACAGGCGGCGTGGCTAATGAAACAGATCAGTTTAATAGTAGTGGCATCGATAGTATTTTTGATGGGATGTCAGCCTGGTCATGATCATCATGAGATGGCCAAAGATCCCGTGGTACGTTTACTAGAGATCGAAGCAGAGCCCAAGGTTTCCGAACGTTTCTTTCCGGCTCGCTTAGAAGCCTCTCAAGCCAGTAATCTTTCGTTTCAAGTATCTGGGAAACTGATACACCTACCCGTCATTAAAGGCGACCAAATTGAAAAAGGAGCGTTAATTGCTCGCCTTGATCAAACAGACTACGAACTGAATGTGTCATCGGCACGTGTCGTGTTTGAACAATCAGAACGAGACTTGCGTCGTTTACAGCAGTTGCGTACGCAAAATCATGTTTCGCAAGCGCAACTGGATGAGGCTAAGACGGCTCGTGACCGTGCTGAAGTGGAGTTGGAAAAAGCCAGACAGCATCTAGCCTATACAGAAATCTTTGCTCCATATGATGCTGTTATTGCCGACCGTATGGTTGATAATTTTACTCAGGTTGGTGCTGGCACTCCTGTTGTTCGCGTTCAGGATTTAAGCCGTATTGAGGTAGAGATCGCAGTTCCTGAGATTCTTTTACCGCAGGTACAAGATCCCTATATCTTCCAAGTCACTGCAACCTTGCCATCCGTACCCGAGCGCGAATTTGAGCTGACCTTTAAGGAGTTCGCAACCGAGCCCGATCCAAGATCTCGCAGTTATCGTGTCACTTTTGACATGGAAAATCCCCAAGATTTACGTTTGCTTCCAGGCATGAGTGCTACGGTTCGTGTAGCGCTGGTGAACGAGGAACGCACGCTTCCCATACTGCCATTACAAGCCGTAGTTAATGTTGGCGATGATGCCAGTGTCTTTGTCTTTGATTCAGACTCTAGTGTTGTTGCAAAGCGCTCAGTTCGCCTAGGCCAACTGAGTGGTGAGGGCGTCGAGATAATATCAGGGCTGGATCAAGGTGAGCAGGTGGTTGCCGCCGGAGTAGGTTTTTTAAGTGATGGCATGCACGTCAGAGCGGATACGAGTCAACGGGAGTCACGTTAATGGATATTGCACGTGCTTCTATCGATAAACCGGTTAATACTTGGCTGTTGGTATGGGTGTGTTTGTTGGGCGGCATCTGGGCATTATTCACTCTGCCCCAGCTGGAAGATCCTGAATTTACCATAAAAGAAGCGATTATCGTGACATCCTATGTGGGTGCCTCTGCAACAGAAGTCGAGCTGGAAGTTACCGAACAGTTAGAGATAGCGCTACAGGAAATGCCTCAACTCAAGCGCGTGACTTCTCGTTCAATGCCAGGCTTATCGGAGATAACGGTTGAAATTAAAGATGCCTATCGTGCAGATCGATTACCTCAAGTCTGGGATGAGTTACGCCGACAGGTGCAGGATACCCAACCTATGCTACCTCCAGGTGCTGGGCCTTCAAGAGTCAATGACAGCTTTGGTGATGTTTTTGGTCTATATTACGCACTCATCGCCCCTGGCTTTGAGACTGCGGAATTGCGTGATGTTGCCAGAGAGTTACGCCGTGTGGCTTTAAGAGTTCCGGGTGTTGCTAAAGTTACCATTCAGGGTGAACGTGAAGAGCGTATCCTTATTGAAATTCCACAAACGGTGTTAGTGCAACTCGGGTTAAGTCCTGAACAGTTGGCAGGACGTTTGCAGTTACAAAATGCCGTGATTGATGCAGGTCGAAAACCGCTGGAATCATTTGCTATTCGAGTTGCACCGACCGGAACCTTTGACAGTCTTGACCATATTCGCAACCTGTATATTACGACGCCATCTGGCGATACCTTGCGGTTGGGAGATGTTGCTGTCATCTCACGTGACTACCATGAACAGCCGCGTCAGCTAATCCGTTTTATGGGTGAAGATGCCGTTACCCTGGGTATCGCGGCAACAGCTGACAGTAATATTGTTGATGTGGGACATGCCGTTGAAAAGGCATTAAAGAACCATATGACTGAATTTCCACTGGGTATTCAGTTGCATCCGATTTACCAGCAACACCATATTGTTGAAAGTGCACTGAATGCTTTTTTGATCAACCTGCTTATCTCTGTATCCATTGTGATTGCCGTGCTCTGTGTCTTTATGGGCTGGCGCGCCGGTGTGGTGGTGGGTGTTGCACTGTTTTTAACAGTGACCGGTTCACTTTTTTTGATGAAGGTGACAGGGTTGCAGATGCAACGTGTGTCCTTGGGAGCACTGATTATCGCCATGGGAATGTTGGTGGATAACGCCATTGTAATTGCGGAAGGGATGCTGGTCAGAATGCAGAAAGGTAAAACTGCTCGTGAAGCGGCCACCGGTATCGCCTCTCAAACACAGATTCCATTATTGGGGGCAACGGTCATTGGCATACTGGCGTTTTCGGGTATCGGCCTATCACAGGATGTGACGGGTGAGTATACCTTTTCGTTATTTGTGGTGATTGGCCTCTCATTATTATTAAGCTGGATTTTAGCCATCACGGTGGTGCCATTATTGGCGAGTTTGCTCTTTAAAACGACAAACACAAATGCCGAAGAGGTGTTACAGGAGCCCATGCTTTATCAGCGCTACCGTTCAGGACTTAATAAAGTATTAAAACATCGATTGTCGACGCTGACTGGTTTGATTGTATTTACAGTGTTCAGCGTGATTGCTTTTAAGCAAGTGCCGCAGATGTTCTTTCCCAATGCGCAAACAGATGTTTTTTACGTTAATTATTGGCGAGAGCAGGGAACCGATATACGCGATACAGATCGTGATTTAGCCGAATTGAGTCGCTTTGTGGAACAGTTAGAAGGGGTGCAACAGGTCACCAGCGTGGCAGGGATGGGAGCCACTCGCATGATGTTGGTGTATCAACCTGAGCGCACCAACTCAGCCTATGGACAATTAATTGTCACAGCTCGATCTACAACCGATATCGATTCGCTTGCTCAACAGATTACTGACGCGCTAGAAGCCTATCCTCAGGCACAGGCATGGGTAGAACGTGTGCGTCTGGGGCCGGGTAAAGGTGCTCCGATTCAAGCGCGGTTTAAAGGAGATGACCCTCAAGTTTTAAGAGCCTTGTCAGAACAAACTAAAGCGATTTTTCGAGATA
The DNA here is from genome assembly GCA_007125745.1 of Nitrincola sp. Lineage (GTDB taxonomy): Bacteria > Pseudomonadota > Gammaproteobacteria > Pseudomonadales > Balneatricaceae > Nitrincola. Next base: position 18,188 of record SLCQ01000273.1, on the reverse strand, counting down.
GTGAATTGGTCACCAACTTGCGCAGTGACTGGCGACAGCCGGAGCGTGTGATCATTCCTCATTTAGCCGAAGATCGTGCCAGTGTACTGGGGGTTAGCCGACAGGATTTAGCCAAGTCATTATCTATGGTGACGACAGGGCAGACCCTAGGTCTATATCGCGAAGCAGATCGCTTGATACCTCTGTTGCTAAAAGCTCCCGTGAATGAGCGTGGTCGCGCTACACAGCTTAAAGATCGCATGATTTGGAGCCAAGCGACTGGCGAGTTTGTGCCGGCCAGTGAGGTGGTTGATCAGTTTGAATTCGGACATGAAGAAGCCTTGATTCTGAGACGCAATATGCAACGCACCTTAACGGTGAGTGCTGACCCGTTAACTGGCGTTAACATTGCCACTGCCTTTCAGCAGGTTCGGCCTGAAATTGAGTCGATTCCACTTCCTCATGGATATCATCTAGAGTGGGGTGGTGAGTATGAAAGTGCTGGTGATGCTCAGCGTGCCTTGGCTAAACAGCTTCCTTTAAGTCTATTGGCGATGGTGATCATCTCGATTTTACTGTTTGCTAAGTTGAAACAGCCACTGATTATTTGGTTGTGTGTACCTATGGCTATTTGTGGTGTCACCTGGGGGCTGTTGTTAACCCAAATGTCTTTTGGCTTTATGGCACTGCTGGGTATGCTCAGCTTATCGGGTATGCTGATCAAAAATGCGATAGTGTTGGTGGATGAAATTGATCAACGCATTCTTCAAGGTGAGCCACCGATGAGTGCCTTGGTTGAAGGTAGCGTGTCTCGTCTGCGTCCGGTGACTCTGGCGGCGGCAACGACGATTTTAGGCATGTTGCCTCTGGCATTTGATGTGTTCTTTGCGGATATGGCGGTCACTATTATGGGAGGGTTAGCCTTCGCGACCCTACTGACATTATTAGCAGTGCCAGCTTTATACAGTGTCTTCTTTAAGATACACCCTGACAAAGTGAGTTCACCTTAAGCGCAAAACAAATTTACCTTAGCTTTGTGACTTTCAAGGGTTTCTATTCCGGCCAATTGAGGGTATGTTTTAACTCACAAAAAAGATTAGCTGGAGGTTCAATGACTATGTCCGCGCAAAAGTTTCGTCTCGTGACGCGCAGTGACTTTGATGGTTTGGTGTGTGCTGTATTACTGAAGCATCTGGACCTGATTGATGATATTAAGTTTGTGCATCCTAAAGATATGCAAGATGGAACGGTCGAGATTACAGGACGTGATATTTCAACCAATTTACCTTATGTAAAAGGGGTGCATCTGGCATTCGATCACCATTTATCGGAAACCATTCGTAACGAAGAGCAGGATAATCATATTATTGATCCCGATGCACCTTCTGCGGCTCGTGTCGTGTGGAAACATTATGGTGGTCATGAGGCGTTCCCAGTTGAATGGGATGAGATGATGGAAGCGGTGGATAAAGGCGATTCAGCGCAGTTTACGCCTGAAGAGGTCTTGAATCCTACTGGTTGGCCATTGCTTAACTTTTTGATGGATGCGCGCACGGGGCTTGGGCGTTTCCGAGAGTTTAGAATCTCCAACTATAATCTGATGATGGAGTTGATCGATTATTGTAAAAATCATCCCATTGAAAAGATTTTACAACTGCCTGATGTCAAAGAGCGTGTTGATCTTTATTTTGAGCATGAAGAGTTATTTAAAGACCAAATCAAACGCTGTGCCACCGTGCATAAAAACCTAGTGGTATTGGATCTGCGTAACGAAGAAACCATTTATGCAGGCAATCGTTTTTTGATCTATGCCATGTACCCTGAATGTAATATTTCCATTCATGTACTGTGGGGCTTAAAGCAACAAAATACTGTATTTGCCACCGGTAAATCGATCTTTGATCGCAGTTCAAAAACGAATGTCGGTGAGCTGATGCTGAAATATGGTGGCGGTGGTCATCATGCCGCTGGTACTTGTCAGGTCTCTAATGATCGTTCAGAAGCCGTTTTGAGCGAGCTGATTGCACAGATTAATCAAGATGGTTAGGTGATTATTCTTTGTACAGTTCAGTTATACCTTAGCATAGAACTCGGTTATAATGCCTAAGACATAAACCTTAGGCATCACCCTCTCCATGATTCATTCCAGTCACGCACAATCAGCAACGCCCATTATCACCAATGCCCAACAGCAGGCGGCACCTTTTTTACCCATGAGTCGAAAAGAGATGCGTCAACTAGGTTGGGATCATTGCGATATCATTATCGTGACGGGGGATGCCTATGTTGATCATCCCTCTTTTGGTATGGCGATCATCGGCCGCTTGCTTGAATCTCAAGGCTTTAAAGTGGGTATTATTGCTCAGCCTGATTGGCATTCGGCTGAACCCTTTAAAGTCTTAGGTAAGCCTAGGCTGTTTTTCGGTATTGCCGCCGGTAATATGGACTCTATGATCAACCGCTATACGGCTGATCGAAAGATCCGTTCAGATGATGCTTACACACCCGGAAATAAAGCCGGTAAACGTCCTGATCGTGCCAGTATTGTCTACAGCCAACGCTGTCGGGAAGCCTATAAAGATGTCCCGCTGGTGCTCGGGGGGATTGAAGCATCACTCCGTCGGATTGCACATTATGACTACTGGCAAGACAAAGTCCGTCGTTCTATATTGCTAGACTCCCGTGCCGACCTACTTCTGTATGGCAACGCTGAACGAGCGGTTGTGGAAGTCGCTAAGCGCTTAGATGCGGGTCAGAGTATTAATCACATACGAGATGTGCGCGGTACCGCCTTTGTTCGTAAAGATACGCCTGATGGTTGGATGGAGATCGATTCGACACGTATCGATCGTCCTGGAAAAGTGGATAAAATCATCAATCCTTACGTCAATACCCGTGATCTTCCTCAATGTGAAATAGAGCAGTCAACTGCTGTTGCTGGCGAAGCGGTGGAGATGGACGCGGAAGACGAAGTGCAAATTCTGCACATTGAACCGCGAGTACGCCTAGATCGTTCTAAAACAGTGATCCGTATTCCATCGTTTGAGAAGGTCAGTAAAGATCCGGTGCTTTATGCACATGCCAGTCGCGTGTTACACCTTGAAACCAATCCAGGCAATGCGCGTGCATTAGTGCAGTTACACGGTGATCAAGAAGTGTGGCTTAACCCACCACCGATTCCATTGACCACAGAAGAGATGGATGCCGTGTTTGATCTGCCCTATGCACGAGTGCCACATCCTGCCTATGGTAAGGAAGAGATCCCTGCTTATAAGATGATTCGTTTTTCCGTCAATATCATGCGAGGTTGCTTTGGTGGATGCACCTTCTGCTCCATCACCGAGCATGAAGGTCGAATTATTCAAAACCGTTCGAAAACGTCAATTTTACGTGAAATCGAGGTGATTCGGGATAAGGTGCCTGGATTTACTGGTGTGATTTCAGATCTGGGTGGACCCACGGCAAATATGTATCGAATTGCCTGCAAAAGTCCAGAAATTGAATCCGCTTGTCGCAAACCTTCCTGTGTTTTTCCGGGCATCTGCCCGAATTTGAATACTGATCATTCTGCTCTCACACAGCTTTATCGAGAAGCGAGACAGCTCAAAGGCGTAAAGAAAATCCTCATCGCCTCAGGGTTGCGCTACGATCTGGCTGTAGAAGACCCCGAATATGTGCGAGAGTTAGTGACTCATCATGTGGGCGGCTATTTAAAAATTGCACCTGAGCATACGGAGCGTGGCCCACTAGATAAAATGATGAAGCCAGGTATTGGCAGTTATGATGCCTTTAAGAAAATGTTTGAACGTTTCTCCAGGGAAGCAGGCAAGGATCAATTTTTAATTCCCTATTTTATTGCGGCGCATCCAGGGACAACGGATGAAGATATGCTTAACCTTGCGTTATGGTTAAAACGCAATGGCTTCAAAGCAGATCAAGTGCAAGCCTTTTATCCCTCGCCTATGGCAACAGCCACTGCTATGTATCACACCAGTCGTAACCCTTTGCGTCGGCTGTCTTACAAGAAAAGTGCGGAAAAGGTCGAAAGTGTCAAGGGAGAGCGACAGCGTCGTCTGCATAAGGCGTTTTTGCGTTGGCATGATCCAGAAAACTGGCCATTGCTTCGACAGGCCTTGAAAGAGATGGGGCGAGAGGAGTTGATCGGTGATGGTGAAAAACAGCTGATTCCTGCAGAAGAAATCGGCTTAGCCAAGAAAAAGAGGCAACCAGGCAAGTCCAAACCCGCTGTTCGAAAAGGGCGCATTTTAACGCAACATACGGGATTGCCGCCGCGAATGCACTCCACTAGCAAGAGGGGGAATAGCAAAAAAACGAAACCTACACCGTCTAACAATGTGTCGAAACGATAAATATTTAGCAAATTGATAAATATTCATTTGTTTTTCATTGTAATTCAGTAAAACAGGTGTATAGTATTTATATCAAGTCGTTTTCCAGTTGGCGCTTGTGTTTGAATGTTTGTTAGCTATGTCAAGTAACTAACACTGTTTTAACTGGGTTTCCAGCAATGATGCTGGTGGTAGAGTAAAAGATATTTTGATGCATTTAGAAAAAAGCAAACCTCGGTTTGCACAAGATAGCAACAGAGATTCGCTATCGATACAGGTTACAGGTACCAAGCCCTTCCGGCTATTCCGCTCATTTTCTCGTTCGATTTCACCTCTTACGATAGATCAAACAGTTTCAAAACTGAGTGTTTTGTTGCCTGTTGCTGTGCGCGTAACTTTGCCTGAAAGCTCTGCATCAAATGCCATGATGGCAAGATAGATTTCGATATAAACGCACGATAGCGTTTATATCACACAGAGTTCAGTGTTATTGGATTGATCCGATAACGGGAACAGAAACGAGGTCGGATGATCCGATCTTTTGAAAAAAATGCCAATTGATGGCAATTATGTAAAAGAAAGAGGCAAGACATGTCACAGCAAGTTACCGGTACCGTAAAATGGTTCAACGATGAGAAAGGATTCGGCTTTATCCAGCAGGAGAACGGTCCGGACGTATTCGTTCACTTCCGTGCAATCAATGGCACAGGTCGTCGTACGTTGCATGAAAACCAGCAGGTAATGTTCGAAGTTACTCAGGGCCAGAAAGGTCCTCAGGCTGAGAACGTAACTGTTGTCTGATTATTAGATCAGATTCAGTTTCTGACGGCGAGCCAAGTGCTCGCCGTCTTATTTTCTAGCCTATGATTTCCCTTCTGTAAAAAGCCCATATAGATCAACCGTATTCCCCTGCGTTCGAATCCTTTATCATATCCCTAATCAAATTTTGAAATCGGGAGAGGTTATGGCGAGTGTATTGTTAGTTGTTGGATCGGTTTATGGTAACAGCTCCTCAGTGGCTGAAGAGTGTGCAGAGCTTCTGCGCAGTGCTGGTCACGAAGCTGATATTGTTTCAAATGCTTCTGTAAACGACCTTGTCGTGCGCCCTGATGCTGTCGTGCTTGCCTGCACTTCGACAACGGGACAAGGTGAACTTCCGGATAATATCTACCCATTAGTTAATGAATTACGCGAGACATTTCCCTTGATGCCAGAAAGACGCTACGGCGTAATCGCTCTAGGTGACAGCTCTTATGAAACCTTTGCTGATGCTGGTAAACAGGTAGATGAGTTATTTCAAGAGCTTCAAGCTAAACGCATAGGTGAGGTATTATTTATCGATGCCTGCGAAACTGCCGACCCAGAAGGGACGGCTATTGAATGGTTACGAGACTGGATGAAAGCGCTTTAACGCTTTAAATACCCCTGCTTTTGTAGATATTCCAGCATATGTGGGCGTGCCTCCTTCTCTAGCATGCCTGCAATTTGATCACTCCAGCCCATGGATTTGTTACCACCGGTGCGCGTCTGGTAGTACTGATCTACTTCTTTATCGTAGGACTGAATTTCGTCAAGATCACCATGATCATCGTATCGGTCCTGTTTAAAGATAACCGATAGGGGAAGTCGTGGTTTAACTTCAGGATTTTGATCTGGATAGCCAAGACACATGCCAAATACAGGGTAGACTAATTCAGGAAGCTCTAAAATTTCGGTGACGCGTGCAATCTGGTTTCGTATGCCACCAATATAGACGATGCCCATGCCGATAGATTCGGCCGCAATAGCCGTATTTTGAGCAAACAGAGCACAATCCACGGTGGCGGTAATAAACTGTTCAGTAAAGCCACTCAGCATCTCTCGTTGATGCAGTTCACACATCTGTTGATGGCGTTGCATGTCCGCACAGAAAACTAAAAATACAGGCGCTGTTTCAACATATGTTTGGTTTCCGGCGCATTCAGCAAGCATGGCTCGTTTGGCTGAGTCTTTGACTTGGATAACAGTGCAGGCTTGAATAAAGCTGGACGTAGGTGCAGATTGCCCTGCTTCTATAAGGCTTTCAATACAGGCAGGCGACACAGGCTGGTCAGTAAACTTGCGAATAGAGCGGTGTTGCTTTAAGAGCGCGATAACATCTTGTGACATGGGTAAAGGTATCCTTATCAAACGGGTTGTAGTTGACGCACAGCCTTAGCCAAGGCTTCACTGGTTTCAATCTTATTACTGATATGAGGTATGCAGTCTGTTGTAATTACATTCGCTTTTTCACTTAACTGTGTGTAAGCGCTTCCTGCAAAAATACCGTGTACGCCAATAGCGGTTGTTCGGCTCAATCCTGCTTGGTCTAAATGAGCAATGGTTTCCAGCATAGTGCGACCACTGGAGATGATATCATCCACCAACACGGGGCTGTGTGCATGATAGGGTGCTAGTTCGGGTGAAGAGACGCTGACTTGATAATCACCAAAGCGTTGCTTTTCCAAAATTTGAAAAGGTGCGCTCGCCAGCTCTGCCACTTCTGATACCCACTGCTCACTTTCACTGTCGGGGCCGATCAGGACGGGGTTTTCAATGTTATGTGATATCCAGTTGGCGATTAAGGGAGCCGCTTTAACAACGATGGTTGGAATAGAATAGATTTCTGAGAGTGAATGATAACGATGAAGATGAGGGTCAATGGTGATCATCCCATCAACGGCCTGAGAAATTAAACGAGCATAGGGGCGAGAGCTAACACATTCTCCTTCATGAAAGCGCTTATCTTGACGCATATAGGCTAAATAAGGGGTGACTAATAGCACTTGTTTTGCACCTAACTCTCTTAGCGTATCGGCCAAAAAAATCAAGCGTAAGGTTTTTTTATCGGGCTGAAACAGGTTACAAAAGATTACACATAAACGATCTTTACATGGATCATGAATGCGAAGATAACTTTCGCCATCTGGAAAGTGACGAACCTCTAAGGTACCCGCTTCCGCTTCAAGTGATCGACACAGCTGGGCGGCTAGGGCGGTATCAGAATCTAAATTGTAAAATAGGCTTGTCATCATTATTGTCCTTTGTTGTGGGTGCAGTTACATCGCTTCCTAGAGGCTTTTATGGGATAAGGTGACGATATCTTGATGCTCATTTAGATAATCTACCGCATAGTTAAGCTCACCTACACTTTCGGCATGGATGGTGAGTAGTGCAGTGCCTGCTGTCACTTCTTGTTGAAGATGTACATGCATTTCTACACCGGCAGCAGGGTCTGCAGGTGCACCTGCCAACTTTGCCACTTTTGAAAGCTTTCGATTATCGATATTACTGACATAACCGGGATGTTTAGAAATTAACGCAAAGCGGTATGGCGCGATAGGAGGTGTTTTCATTCCGCCTTGCGCTGCGCAGATCGCCATAAACTTGTTCCAGGCTGCACCCGATTCAAGCATTTTCATGGCGATTTTCACGCCTTCACCTTTACCTATCTCTTGAACCATTTCCAGCATCTCACCCGCAATGACGGCTGCTCGTTCACGCAGGTCACTGGGTGCATCTGGATGATTTTGTAATACAGCTAAGATATCCCGTGCTTCCAGCGCAGGCCCAATACCCCGACCGACAGGTTGTGAACCATCGGTAAACAATACTCTACATTTGAGGTTGAGTTGTTCAGCAACAGTGCGAAAACTGGTGGCTAACTTTTCGGCGGCTTGTTGGCTTCGAACCTTGGCGGTAGGGCCGACGGGAATATCAATTAATACGTGCGTTGCCCCAGCGGCAATCTTTTTCGAGAGGACTGACGCAATGAGTTGGCCTTCGCTGTCGATATCTAAGGCTCGTTCAACTTGTATGATTAAGTCATCGGCTGGGCTGAGTTTGACAGAGCCACCCCAAGCTAAACATCCGCCGACATCATTTACCACCTGACGCATCTCTTCCAAAGATAGACTCACCTCTGTCAGTGTTTCCATGGTATCTGCTGTTCCAGCAGGTGAAGTGATTGCTCGTGATGAGGTTTTAGGGATGGTGATACCGCAGGCTGTTAAAATTGAGATCACAATGGGTGTGGTTCGATTACCCGGTAGACCACCCACGCAATGCTTATCGAGCACGACCGGGATTTGCCAGTCAATACGACTACCCGACTCCACCATGGCTTGTGTTAAAGCAGTGATCTCTTCATCGCTTAGCTTTTCATCGCCACAGGCAGTAATAAAGGCGGCTAAATGGACTTCGGCATATTGACCGGCAATGATATCGCTAATGATTTCTCGAAACTGATCTTGGTTTAACGTATGCCCGTAAACTTTAGAACGCACATGTGATAGTGACTGAACAGGCTTAGGGTGCGATAGCCAAACAGGAGCATCGGGTTCGATACCTAAGCGTCGCCAAGCTGCTTCTGAGAACCCGACTTCGTCATCGGCTATAAGATCGCTGGTAATTATATTAAGTGAGGCAACAATCGACTTGTCACCATCGCTAGACGCTAAAATACGTGACAGACTTTCAAAGCCTTCGGAACGGCAAACGGGGCTCTCTGCTCGAAGATACAAAGTGGGCTCATGATGGGTATCAATACCCATACGTCTTGCTTTTAATGGCGCCATGCGTTCAGGGATAAAGTTCATACAGAGGCACTGACCTTTTAAAGTGATGATTAAAACAAGTTAAAGCGTGTTTTTGATGTTTTGACTAAGCTTATTATTAACTTAATTAAAGCTGACCTGTGTAAGGTTGGCAATGAGGTAGATACAATGAGTCAAACAAATAAGGCGGACATATCGAAAGATAGCTGTGATTTTTGCCGTTCCGACGCTCCGAAACTGTCTGCAGAGCAGATTGCACAAGAGCTAACGGTAGTACCTGACTGGAAGGCCTTAGAGATTGATGGCTCGACACGCTTAGTGCGCGAATTTAGATTCAAGAACTTTGCACAGGCGCTAGAGTTTACCAATAAGGTAGGTGAATTTGCTGAATCCATTGGGCACCATCCTGACTTGCTCACTCGTTGGGGAAGTGTATCAGTGACTTGGTATACGCACAAAATAGGGGGTGTGCAACAGGGTGATTTTTTATGTGCCATAGAGACAGAGCTACTCTTCGCAAAAATGAATCACAATAACTAGTCGACAGCAGTTCGCTGATGCGTACCTTCCTGTTAAGATAGAGCACCTCATTTACATATAAGATTTTCAGGATAGGTACTGCTTTATATGGAACGCCGTTTTCGACTCGTGCTCTCGTGCCCTGATCGGGTGGGAATCGTCTCAATGGTTAGTAATTTTATCTCCAGTCATGGGGGCTCTATTGCTGATGCTAATCAACACTCAGATCCTACGTCGGGTTACTTCTATATGCGTGTGGAAATTCAAGCTGATACTTTGCCGTTTTCGCTTGAAGCCCTGCAAGAAGCTTTTGCGCCAATAGCACAGTCGTTTGGCATGGATTGGGAAATACATGACTCGAACCGACCTAAACGTGTGGTATTAATGGCGAGTAAAGAGTCTCACTGCTTAGCTGACTTACTGTATCGATACCACAGCGAAGAGCTTTTCTGTGAAATACCCTGTGTGATCTCAAATCATGAAAAACTACGCAGTATGGTAGAGTGGCATGGTATTCCTTACTTTTACGTTCCTGTCGATCCTGATAATAAACAGGCTCACTTCGATAAAGTGGAAGCGCTGATTCATGAGCATCAAGCAGATGCTGTCGTCTTAGCGCGATATATGCAGATACTACCCGCGGGAATGTGCGATCATTTTCCACATCAAATTATTAATATTCATCATAGTTTTCTGCCCTCTTTTGCGGGCGCAAGACCCTATCATCAAGCGCATGAGCGTGGCGTTAAATTGATTGGCGCAACCTGTCATTATGTGACTGAAGATCTTGATGCAGGCCCAATTATTGATCAAGATGTCACGCGCATCAGTCATCGAGATCACCCTGAAGATATGGTCAGATTAGGACGTGATGTGGAAAAACAGGTGTTGGCGCGCGGGTTACGTTGGCACTTGGAAGATCGTGTATTAGTTCATGGTAATAAAACCATTGTATTTGCTTGATTAGATTTGGTTATGCATAGCTAACTGATTTTATAGTCTACACTGAAATATGTAGACTTGGATTGAATTCTGCTCCGTTATATGAGGATAAAAAGATGCTTAGATCAGTAAAAGCACAAGATTACATGGCTAGTAAACTGGTAACCTTTACCCCTGAAATGGATCTTTTTCGCGCGCTAATGACCTTAAGAGAGTACAAGCTTTCAGCGTCACCTGTGGTCAATCAAGAGGGTGAGTTAGTAGGTTTATTGTCCGAAGTAGATGGACTTCGAGCGATTTTGAGTCAAACCTATCATGAAGAAGAGATGGGGAGTGGTGGTAAAGTTGAAGATTACATGGCTAAGAATGTCGATACCGTTTCGTATGATGCCGATATCATTGCTGTGTCGAAAATCTTTATCGACAAAGGACGCCGCTGTTTACCCGTTGTGAAGTCTGGAAAATTGGTTGGTATGATCTCACGCGCTGATGTGTTGCGTGCGGTTGAAGATTTTGCCAATGATGGTTAAACACGACTGGATAATCAATGAGTGATTTGTTCCCAGAAAGACCGTTACATTTTTATCCATCACTAGCGATTCGCTTTGGTGTAGATGAAGCGCTATTGCTCAGTATTTTAGAAGAGCTGTTTCGTTTTCAATCAACGGCAGATCAACACAGTGAGTTGCTTTTGCTGGCGCCAGACCAGTTGAATCAGTTAACACCTTTTTGGAGCCGTGAGAGGCTAGAGGAGATTCTTTTTAGCCTCAACACTCAAGCAGTCATGCAGGTTAGCTTAGGTAAAAGTGGCAGTGTGAAGTTGATTAGGAAAAAGCAACAGAAGCCGGCTCCGCGTCACGATAATTTGCCTAAGGAAGTAACCAGTATTAGTGAAGCTCCTACTTTACCTGTATATGACACACCACCTGCGAGAAAACCGTCGTCACCACGTTCACCTGCACCTATGTTTGGTGGTAACGCTGGTTGGCGTCGAGGTAAAGATGAATTACAACAAATTTTTGAGCAACATGAAGAACGAAATCAGCGCTTAGTGCCCATGGAATTAGGCTGGAAGCCCAGTGGTGCCTTTTTCGATATGTTGTCGCGTCAGTCGATAAGCGTCAGTTTTGCTGAACAGTGCTTAGATGAATTTATTCTTTACTGGTTAGATAAGGATCGTAAAGAAACCAATTGGGATCAAAAGTTTTTAGCCTGGGTAAAGCGTGAATGGGTTCACAAGCAGTCACGAGATGCGTCAGGCCGAATGAATGAACAGCAAACACCAGGTCAACAGAATGAAAACACCCGACGAGATACTCGCGAAAACCGAAAACGGGTTACCGCGTCCATCATGGACATCGAGGACACCAACTGGTGAAGAAGCGGTAACGCCGCGAGAGATCTCGGTAGCGACAAAAGCCCACGTGAATATGATATTTGCACGATTTATGGCCATTTATGGCCATAAGTTTAAAAGCTGTTTTGAAACTGAAAACGAAATACGTCTGGCCAAACGAGAGTGGGCATTGAGCCTAGAAGGCTATAGCGAAGCTGCCTTAGTTGCTGCGGTGAATCAGTGTAAAGAATCCTTAGCCTGGATGCCGAGTATTTCTGAATTTTTAGCTATTCTGCGAGAGCTTCATGGCGATTTTGGTTTACCCAGTGTTGCTGACGCCTATTATGAGGCCTGTTTAAAAGCCCAAGAGCCAGCATCACATCAATGGACGCATCCAGCGGTCTATTGGGCTGGGCGTGAGGTAGGTTGGTTTCGACTGCGCAGTGAAGAGGCTTCTCAAGTGCAACCGGCTTTCCACTATGCTTATGAACAGCTCTGTCAGCGAGTCAGAAAAGGGGAGTCCATAGAACTCCCCGTCATTAAAGGGCTCGATGACAAGCAGGATAATACTACAGCACTTTTTATCCTTAACTTTGCGCAACAACAGGGTATTACTGAAGATCTGCTTTACTACCTTACCAAGCCTAAGGGCACCCTGGTTAGGGATCGTCTAAGGGCGCAGGCGCAGGCGCAACTTGATGCCAAGGGTATTCAGATAACCCTGCCAGTCGATACTCAGTGAGTCTGTTCTCCTGATCGAGTGGTGCCCAATAACTGACCAATAGCCTGGCTGAGTGTGCTACTTCGATTAGGGTTGCGAAACGCCGCTAGCACCTGCAAGCGCATCGCAGGTATAAACATAATATCACTAAGGACACGATTGAATCCCTGCTGTCCCGCTTTGCCATTCGCCAAGCATTCTAAAAAGTGTTGCAAGCGATCTGGATTGATCAAGTAGTTATGACACCGAGTTGCCAGCGCTACTAGGACTTCAGCTTCATCTGCATAGTGAGATTGCAATACCTGATCGATCACCCTATCTCGTCCATTCTGATCTATCGCACTGGACAGACCACGTATTAAGGCGGCTATTAATTCAGGGGTTGCTTGATGCTGAGTCAGTCGTTTTTGAAGTTGCTGGCTGAGTGATGCTTGCAAGCGATGGTCCGGCTGTGTGTGCTCTAACATACGCGCTAGGGTCATTAGGAGTGGGTCAGGTAATTCATCTAGCCGTTTGCTTAGATATGGATTGTTTTGCCCTTGTTCTAGTCGCATGACAAAATCGGCAATCCCTTGAAGTCCTAAGTGGCTCCAATGGTCGCGTGAGTGTTGTCCAGCCATATATTGCTGGACCTCTTCGTAGTAACGCGAGGCGGGTGTCTGTAGAATTCGGCTGGCCTTGGCATGAAAGCAAGCCATTTTTTCAGGATCGGGCGTAAAGGAAAAGGGGTTATCCTTTAAGGCATCTTGATTTGATTCAGGATCAATAACCTGATGTAAAAGACGGTTGACGATATCATCACGTGCTGCTTGCACCAAGTAACCCTGCTCATCTAAAGGTAGCTTTAAAAACCAAATAAGGTTTTGATCCTTTGCTGCAGGGTTCCAGATCAAAAGTCCTATCCATGCATGATGCAAAAATGGAAAGGGGTAGGGCTGAGTAGCCTTTTCAATCTGCGTAAATTGCTCTAAGGATAGTTTTTCAATACGCCTGCCCATGTCGAAGATGCGCAAGCGATTATCTTCATGTTGAAGTAGGTCAACTAACAGCTTTTCCATATCAGTTCCGAGCAGTTTTCAGTGTATCAGCAATCAAAAATGCCAGTTCCAGCGATTGGTCTGCATTGAGTCGAGGATCACAATGAGTATGGTAGCGATCCCCCAAATCCTCCTCGGTAATTTGGAAGGCACCACCAATACATTCGGTAACATGATCACCGGTCATCTCAAAGTGGACACCGCCAGCGTAAGTTCCTTCTGCACGATGTACTTCGAAGAATCCTTTCATCTCTTTCAGGATCGCCTCTACGCTGCGCGTTTTGTAGCCACTGGATGCCTTCATAATATTGCCATGCATGGGGTCTGAGCTCCAAACAACTGGGTGACCTGATGCTTTGACTTCTCTGACAATGGGGGGGAGTAATTCAGTGATTTGATCTGCTCCCATACGAGCTATCAGTGTGATACGGCCAGGTGAGCGTGCTGGGTTAAGTAGGTCCAACAGTCTCAGTAGGTCGGGTGTTTGCGTGCTTGGACCAATTTTAATGCCGATGGGGTTATGGACACCGCGCAGAAATTCAACATGGGCATGATCGGGTTGGCGAGTTCGATCACCTATCCACAACATGTGAGCAGAGCAGTCGTACCAATCCCCGGTTAAGCTGTCTTGGCGTGTGAAGGCTTGCTCATAGTTCAGAAGTAATGCTTCATGCGACGTATAGAGTGATGTTTCATGGAGTTGCGGTGTGTTTTTGGAATTGATACCACAGGCTTCCATAAACGCAAGTGTTTGCGTAATTTGGTCAGCTAAGTGCTGGTACTTTTCACCCTGAGGGCTTTTATCGATAAAGCCTCTATTCCAGCGATGCACCTTGTGCAGGTCTGCAAAGCCACCGCTAGCGAAAGCGCGCAACAGGTTCAGTGTGGCAACAGATTGGTGATAAGCGGCAACCAGCCGCTGAGGGTCAGGCGTGCGCGCTTCTGGGGTAAAGGCGATATCGTTAATGATGTCACCTCGGTAGCTGGGTAGCTCGACGCCATCAATGATCTCAGTGCCTGCTGAGCGAGGTTTTGCAAACTGACCTGCAATACGACCAATTTTGACGACAGGACAGCTACCCGCAAAGGTCATCACCACTGCCATTTGAAGGAGTACTTGGAACGTATTGCGAATCTTATTTGCGCTGAACTCGGTAAAGCTTTCTGCGCAATCACCCCCTTGCAACAGGAAAGCTTCGCCGGCTGATACATGAGCTAAAGAGCGCGTTAGCGATCTGATTTCACCCGCAAAGACTAAGGGGGGGAAGGTACTTAATTGCTGTTCAACCGCTTTTAATTCATCGGCGTTGGGGTAAACAGGTTGTTGAACGATCGGTTTACTTCTCCAGCTGTCGGGGCTCCAGTGTTCCATAAATACTCTTCTGTTGAAAAAAATGTCTAATGATGATGTTGGCAAGACTACGCAAACATCAGTTAAATTAACACAAGAGTTTAAGGCTTTAGCGCGGAGAAACAAGCATTAGGCGGCTTTAATTCCGGTTAGATTACGAAAAGTAATCTCTTTGGCTGTCTCAAGAAAGTCGATAATAAAGTCAGCATTCTCTTGTTCGCTTCTGACTGCCGCATAGAGTGTGCACCACAGCCCCTTTTCCCCGAGCGGTCGGGCAGAGATATAGTTTTTCTCTAGATACTCATGAATCGCCCAGTTAGGCAGTGCTGATACACCTCGACTACTGGCTACCAGTTGTAAAATCATGACCGTCAGCTCGCTGGGACGTGTTCGAGCGGGTTCTATACCAGCAGGATCAAGGAACCGAGTAAAAATATCCAATCGACTATGGTCAACCGGATAGGTGATGAGTGTCTCTTTGGCAAGATCTTTGGGCTGTAGTTGCTTTTTTTCCGTCAGAGGGTGCTGGTTGGACATGATCAAGACTGACTCATAGCTAAATAGCGGTAAATAGGTGATACCAGAGCGTGGTTCAGGGTCTGAGGTCACCACTAAATCTAGGTCGCCACGCATCAATGCGGGCAGGGGTTGGAAGCTAAAGCCAGTACTCAGATCCATTTCAACGTCAGGCCAGTTTTGTCGAAAGTGATCGATAGTTGGCATTAACCAGTCAAAGCAACTATGACATTCAATGCAAATATTTAGGCGTCCTGTCTCACCACCTGCTAAACGCATAATATCGCGTTCTGCATTACGAATCATTGGCATAAGCTCATCTGCAAGTGTCAGTAAACGTTTACCTGCCGTCGTAAAAGCAATAGGTTTTGTTTTGCGTATAAAAAGTGAGCAATTTAAACGCTCTTCAAGGTCTTTGATTTGGTGAGATAAAGCAGATTGAGTAAGATGAATGCGATCTGCTGCTTCGACTAAGCTTCCCGCATCGCGCAATGCAGTCAGTGTTTTTAGATGACGGATTTCAACCATACCCAGCTCCATTCTAGGAAAAGAGATCAGTTTTAAGTAGAAAAACTGAATTACCTCTAAACAGAGTATAGCGGCTGAACAAGCTTTGCTCTAGCCGCTTTTAGCAAAATACCGCGTAAAACCTCGCCCAATCGATGGTGTCGAAAAGCCATGATGCGATAAAATACTGACAATGATGTTTTGCTTGAGAGTCTGCCGTGCCAACAGCCTACTTAACCTTCACCAGATGAGCGTCAGTTCTCGTTATTCCAAAATAAGTCCGAGCTTTCTGAACAATCCAGTGTTCACTTGTCGGCCGCTACATCTGGACGATGCTTTATTCAGGGCGATCCTACAGCCACTTTTATTGGCATGACGCCACTGAAAAAGCACTTAAACCAGGTAGGCATACATTCACCTTTCGTGGTGGCTGAACGACTGGATGCTCAAAATTGGACTGTTTTCGAGCAACGCTATGCACCTACTGGGCGTGCACCTTATTCGCCATGAGCCACGTTGTGGTTAATTCTCTTCGGTATCATGCAGGGCGTTTCATCCCTTCGCGCTTTGGAGCGTTTAGCGCGCGTTGATCTGGGTATCATGTGGGTCACCGGGACATTGCTCCAGACCATGCAAATATTGGTCGCTTTATCTGTCTACATGGAGCATCTCTAGTAAACGACTTTTTGAAACACTGACCCGCACAATTTTGGAACAATCCAGAATATCAACAGCAACGCTGGCGAGTGAAGGAACGATCATTGGAGCAGCGTGCTTCTACTACACACTCATCAAGGAAGAGGCTGTGCGAGCTCGGGTCAATGAAGCCCGTATCATCTGTTGATCCAACCAGCGCAACACTCTAGTTGGTAAGCTACTTGATCAAGTTGATCTAATTCAATCGGATCAGGATAGCAAGAATTTATTAGATGCCGGCAATTTTGATCATGGCGTCATCAATGCCAAAATAGAGCGTGATGTCAGCCTACTTTGCCCACCCAAACCCAGTATGCTCGATAAGGTCAACGGGTTGTACCCTAAAAGCCCATTTACTTATGATACCGAACAGGATGTCTACCTCTGCCCAGGTGGCGAGGTACTTGTACGTATAGGTCATACGAAAGCATCCAGTCGGACATGTGAGCAGACGCTTTATGCTTGCCATGTCTGCACTGACTGCCTAAAAGAAGCGGCTGTACTCACTCTTTACATGGACGAACGATTAAACGCTATCCTGAAGATGAAATGCTACAAGCGCTAACAAATATTATGGAACACCCAAGGCTCGGGCTGTTTTTAATCAAAGAAAGGCCTGGGTTGAGCCGGTTTTTTCAATGCTTCGTCAGTAGCAGGGGCTATAACGCTTTCGCCGCAGAGGGCTTGTAGGTGTTCAGCGTGAGTTTACACTCCATGTTCTGGCTACACAACTTGAGACGCGCTGATGCACTGCGCTTTTGCCTGTTTTATAGAGCCTATTGTTGGTGTTTTGTTCCAAATGCGTTGCGTTACATCATCAACCGTTGGAATGATGTGCGAGTAAGGTACTTGCCTCTCTCCCAGTTCGAGTGAGGGGCGACCTGCATCCCTTGTTGCTTAATTAATGATTTGCGACATTCTCATCGTGCGAGGACAGTGTGCCCTTTGGGTATACAATCGGGAACCGCGCAGCGGTTCTATTCTGCTGTAGCCTGACTCTGCACATACTCTCTCAGTGTTTCGATAGTTGCCCCCCTGTACTACCAGCAAAGTAGGAGCGAGACCAGCGCGTTTGCCGGGGTATGTGAGAGACTTAAACGCTTCACGTAGTTGCTCAATCATATAACCATCGAACAGTTTTCACCGGTACTTGGTGGTAAAGACCAGATGTACAACCAGCTTGGCCACGCTGTGGCGTTTTCGTAGGTCATCTGATAGTAACTCTTTATTATGCACACTCACTTGAAATATGACCTTGCTGGCTTATAATAACTTAATTATATCAATGAGTTCTGAAATGTTAAAGGCCACGAAAGTACGCATCTACCCGACACCGGAACAGGCGGAATTTCTCAACCGCCAGTTCGGTGCTACGCGGTTCGTGTACAACAAGGCGTTGCATGTCATCAGCTCACAGTACAAACGCCACGGTTTGAAGCTCAAGGCCAAGAAAGACCTTAAGCCGCTGTTGGCGGTGGCGAAAAAGTCCCGCAAGTATCACTGGCTCAAGGATTTTGATTCGATTGCACTCCAGCAAGCGTGCATCAACCTCGATAAAGCCTTCCAGAACTTTTTTGACCCGAAGCTCCCCGCCCGTTACCCCAAGTTCAAGCGCAAGCACGGCAAACAATCCAGCTACCACTGCATGAGTGTGAGTGCTG
>SLCQ01000243.1 GCA_007125745.1 Nitrincola sp. | reverse complement strand
TTTATCACCTCATAATTCTATGGTGAAGTATCTAGTGGATCAAGGCTTTACCGTATTCATGATCTCTTGGCACAACCCAACTGTGGAAGATCGTGATCTATCCATGAAGGACTATACACAAAAAGGGATTATGGCTGCTCTGGATGCGATTAGTCACATTATCCCAGATCAAAAAATCCATACCGCTGGTTACTGCTTGGGAGGCACCTTGCTTTCTATTGCTGCTGCGGCCATGGCCCGTGATGAAGATGACCGAATTAAATCCGTCACCTTATTTACAGCACAAACCGACTTTACAGAAGCTGGAGAGTTGATGCTGTTTATTGATGAGAGTCAGTTGAGCTACATGGAAGATATGATGTGGGAGAAAGGCTACTTAGATACTAAACAGATGTCGGGTGCTTTTATGTTATTGCGCTCTTACGATTTGCTCTGGTCACGTATGGTGAATGAGTATCTGTTAGGTGATAAGGCCACGACCAATGATTTAATGGCTTGGAACTCAGATGCCACCCGAATGCCCTATCGTATGCATTCTCAGTATTTGCGCTTATTATTTTTAAATAATGACTTAGCCAGTGGCCGTTATATTGTCAATGATAAACCCATATCTTTGCGTGATATTCGTGCACCTGTTTTTGCAGTTGCAACAATCACTGATCACGTTGCGCCTTGGAAGTCGGTATATAAAATTAATGATCTTTTTAACACTGAAGTAACCTTTGTATTAACCAGCGGTGGACATAACGCAGGTATTGTCAGTGAACCAGGACGTCCCAGACGTCATTTCCAGATAGGTTTGCAACGTGCTGAAGATAAACATATTCCTGCTGAGCAGTGGCTACAGTTGCATCAACGACATGAAGGCTCTTGGTGGGAGCCATGGGTAGGATGGCTGGAATCCAAATCTTCAGGCCATGTGTTGCCACCACAAATGGGCAATAGCGATGAAGGCTATATTCCATTGTGCGATGCACCAGGCACTTATGTACTGGAAAAATAGAGTCTCATTGAGTTTTCAAGCCTACTCAATAGATTTTTTTAATTTTGATAAGTGCGAATTCAACACTATATTCGCGCTTATGGAGATACCGATTTTCGGGCGCTCTGGAAAATGTATTAACTTTGTAGTGAGAGTATGCAGATGGGCACAAAAATACGTGTCGATCAGGTCTCTGTCGATGAGATAGATGACTGGAGCGAACAATTTTCTGAAGAGGAAGAGATCGGTCGTAGCCGTCTCAAATATAACGGCAAACGCCGTCGTCAAATTGAAGATCTGATGGAGGAGCGTCGGCTCATGAAGCAGATCAGTGATGTGTTTGACGATCACGTTTAATGCTGTCAACAGAAATGCGGAGCACTAGGCTCCGCGGATACTGTCTTTAAGCATAAATATGATTATGCTCAGGCGGCACAGATTACATCGCCGTGTTCTTCCTTCTCAATGAGTGCATAGTGCATTGCCTTAACGGCATTTTCGTAATCGTCTTCATTGACGACGCACTGCATTTCAACCTGTCTCATTGACTGGTGGAGTGCCTGAATGCTGATTTTTGCATCGGCCAAGGCCGAAACGGTTCTTGCCAAAATACCCGATACCTTAAGATCAGATCCGATAGCTGATACGATTGCCACCTTTTTCAGATCCACTTCTGCACCGGAATAAGCTTCGCTAATTAAACGTATCGCACGATTGACCATTTTACGTGATCCCGCCACATAATAGGTGATGCTGTTGGCATCCGAATCACGATTCACGATATACAGTTTCAGTTGATGCAACAGCCTGGCTAGCTCGATATCGTAATTACTGTCACCAAGCATATCCTGGTCAAAGATTTCAATCGCGAATACATTGCGACGACCGGCGATGATCTCAACACAGGGCTCTGCACTGCAGTAATCATTACTGATAACCGTTCCAGCATGCTCTGGTTCAAAGGCATTTTTAATACGCAATTTTATATCCAATTGACGCAAGCCTTTGGCCGCTTTAGGATGAATCGCTTCCATACCCAAGTTAGAAAGCTGATCCGCAACGTCATAGTTTGTTCGACCGATGGTCACGATCTTATCGAGTCCTACAACGGCTGGATCTGCACTGCTCAAGTGATACTCTTTGTGAATAATCGCTTCATGCGCCCCTGTTAGGGTGGCGATTTTACTGAAGGTCATTTCACTGTAACCACGATCGAAAGTACGCATCACACCTTCACTACAGTGCGCATAACCCGTCGCAATCGGTAGTTCTTGTGTCAAATCAATATCTTCAAAGTGGGTTTTGATCATCTCATCAAAACTCAAAGGCTGTTCTTGGTGCCAACCAGACAGGTCCACAAAGCGTGCATTCACACCTGCCTTTTTCAGTGCTAATACCGAATTGAACGCACTGTGTGTTTCGCCCAAAGATGCTAACATTTCACGAACACGAAGTAGGTGGTCTTCGAGTTGGAAGTGACCGACCGAACATAAAGTCTGCAGGTTTTCCATACACACTTCAGCACCTTTGATGCGCTCCAGAATAAACTGGTCAGCTGTATGGCGATCTTCACCACTGAACAATTCTGCATTTTTGGCCAACATCTCAAGACGAACTTGCTCTAAGCTCTCTTTCCATGCCGACTGATTTTCAGCTTCAGCAAATCGCGCATAAACACCGGGTTCACCTGTTTTTTTATGCTCAAGCAACAGGTTAGTGATACCACCGTAGGCTGACACCACAAATATTCTATTATAGAGCGCCGATCCCTGACGATTACCGATTAAAATGGTATCCATCAATTCACTAAAGCGGCTCATAGATGTGCCGCCAATTTTTTCAACTGTATGCATTATAATTCCTTTCCCAGCCTTTACGGCTGGGCTGGTTTTACTTGCTGGCTAAGGTTACCGGCTAAATAAAGATTATGATGCTTGACGCTCACCTTCTGACAGCGCTTCTGCAAACGACTGATCTAAGACTTTTAAGCCAAACTCTATCTGCTCATCGGTAATGATTAGGGGTACCAAGCATTTAACAACTTGACCATGAGCACCACTGGTTTCAATCACCAAGCCCTTATCAAAGGCGATACTGGTTACACGATCAGCTAAGTCTCCATTTGGACACTCGATACCGCTCATCAAACCACGTCCTTTCAGTGTCATGGAGCCTTTACCATGTTTATTGATCAAGGCACCTAATCCAGCGCGGAGTTTTTCCGCTTTACGACGTACTTCAGACGCAAATTGATCATCCTTCCAGAAGGTCTTAAAAGCTGTCGCTGCAGTGATAAACGCATGATTGTTACCGCGGAAGGTACCATTATGCTCACCCGGAGCCCACTGATCTAAATCATCACGGAAAATAGTGACCGCGAAGGGCAATCCGTAACCGCTGAGTGATTTGGACAAAGTAACAATGTCAGGCTTGATACCCGCTTTTTCAAAACTGAAAAAGTGTCCTGAACGGCCACAGCCAGATTGTATATCATCGACAATCAGGAGCATTTCATGCTTACGACACACTTTTTCAAGATTACGTAGCCATTCAAATGAAGCGGCATTTAGGCCACCTTCACCTTGAATCGTTTCGACAATGACCGCTGCTGGATGGTCAATACCACTGCTTGGGTCGGATAACACTTTATCCAGATACTCTGTTGTATCGACACCTTCTCCCATGTAACCGTCGAATGGCATGCGCGTCACATCCGCAAGACTTGCTCCCATGCCACCACGGTGGTGCTCATTACCTGTACACGCAAGCGCACCACCCGATACACCATGGAAACCATTGGTGAAGGATACAATTTCACTACGCCCTGTTACTTTACGCGCTAATTTCAGGGCAGCTTCAACAGCATTAGTCCCTGTAGGCCCCGTAAACTGAACACGGAAATTTTCCATGCCACGCGGCTTTAAAATAATGTTATGAAAACTTTCCAGAAAATCACGCTTGGCAGCGCTGTACATGTCTAACCCATGCGTGATGCCATCCGCCAGCACATAATCCACCAAAGCCTTTTGAAGGTCGGGATGGTTGTGCCCATAATTAAGCGTTCCAGCACCTGCTAAGAAGTCGACATACTCCTTACCATCTTCTGTAAACAAGGATGCACCTTTGGCTTTTTTGAACACAACTGGGAATGAACGCGAGTAAGTTCTAACATCTGATTCAACCCGTTCAAAAATATTCATTGTAACTCCTCTTGTTTTGTAAATGGACCGCCCCGCCATAAGACCTCATCATCATGCTGGTCAGCAAAGTGGTTTTTTCGACTGAACAGAACCGTTTTTTCAATTGGCGCGCTCAGTTGTTGGTACACTCGACTGAATAAAGCTTCGGAAGCTGTATTTCCAGGAGTGATGGTTGTTTCAATATAGTGAAGCGACTGTTCGCTCTGACACCGATCAATTAACGCCATCAGCATTCGCTGAGCCACATTTTGACCTCGACAACGCTCATCAACAGCAACTTGCCACACAAAGAGTGTGTCAGGCCTAGATGGCGGGATATATCCCGAAATAAATCCAACCAGCTCATCTTGTTGCGTTACAGCCGCAATAGAGGTGTCTGCAAAATGCGTACACTGAAGCAGGTTGCAGTAGGTTGAATTGGTATCGAGCGGCGGGCAACGGCTGATAAGTTGGTTCAGTGGGTGCCCATCGGTTGATCGGGGTTTACGGAACGTTATGTTAAGAGTTTCCGTTACCTGTTTATTCATAGAATCCTTAATATTTAGTATTGCTATGCATTTATTATAAAACATAATCAAAATTACTTTGCAACCCTATAGATATAACCCGCTACTTTTGTCTTAACTACCTTTAAAATCGAGATATACTGGGTTTTTTGCACTTTCTATACAATTCATATATCGTATAGTAATACAAAGTAACTAAACTTTGTGAACGCTTGATGAAGACTATATTAACAGGAGGTGACGCGTATCCATTTGCATTACCTAGGGAACAAGGCTCAAAATAGCGACTTTTACACATGCAACACTAAAGAGTTGGAAACAGTCATGCAGAAAAGTCAGGATGTGCTGATGTTACTTCGTCAGATCATTCGAGCCACAGAGTTACACGATAAGCAGTTAAGCCGTGTAACAGGACTCACGATGCCACAATTGATGTCTATGCAAGTGTTACATATGCAGGGCCCTATGACTGTGGGCGCATTAGCCAAGCAGATGAACCTGACTCAGGCTACCGTAACCAGCATTCTTGATCGCCTGGAAAAAAAGCAATTAACCACCCGCGTGCGGAGCCAAGAGGACAAACGGAAAGTATTGGTTTATCCAACGGGTGAGGGACTTGCATTGCTAAAGTCTGCTCCCGCAACCCTTCAAGATCGTTTAATCAACGCCTTTGAAGAGATGCAAGAATGGGAACAATCGATGATTGTCGCGTCGCTTGAACGCATCTCGACACTATTAGGAGCCGACAATTTGGATGCTGCACCGATGCTGGATGTAGGTCCACTGGATCGTCAATAGCGTAAAACTCTTGTGTAAGCAGAGTCCGAGATTAGTATCCAAGATTAGGGATCTGCTAAACTACCTTTTTACCTACTTTTCAGGATCTTTTGACTCATGAGCAAATTCTGGAGCCCTGCCATACGCTCCTTGGTGCCTTATACCCCAGGCGAGCAACCCAAGGTGCTCAACCTTATCAAGCTTAATACCAATGAAAATCCCTACCCACCTGCGCCTGCGGTGGTAGAAGCCTTACACCAATTCTCCATGGATCGCCTGCGCTTGTATCCTGATCCAGAAGCTAGCAAACTTAAATCCGCGTTAGCCAAGTACCATCAGTTAGATGAAGCACAGGTGTTTCTAGGCAATGGCTCTGACGAAGTTCTTGCACTGGCATTTATGGCACTCTTTCGCCATTCAGACCCATTGCTCATGCCTGAAACCACCTACAGTTTTTATGAGGTCTATTGTGACTTATTGAATATTGATGCTGTTCGTATTCCTTTAAATAGTTCATTTGAGATAGATCTTGATGATTACCAACGAAGCAATGGTGGAATCATTTTCGCGAACCCTAACGCACCTACTGGCATTGCGATTCCTTTGTCTCGTATAGAGCAATTATTAGCAGCAAACACGGATTCCGTGGTATTGGTCGATGAAGCCTACGTTGACTTTGGCGCTGACAGTGCCATCGCATTAATCCATCGCTACCCCAATCTGCTGGTTACCCATACATTTTCAAAATCGCGTTCATTAGCAGGCATGAGAATTGGTGCCGCTTTCGGTCACCCTGATTTGATTGACGGGCTTGAGCGAGTTAAAAACAGCTTTAACTCATACCCCCTGGATATGCTTGCTATCGAAGCCGCCACTGCGTCCATTGAAGATGATGCTTATTTCAAAGAAACTTGTCAGCGCATCATCAATACGCGTCAGCGCACTACGCAAGCCTTGCAACAAAAAGGGTTTAGAGTACTGCCCTCGTCAGCCAACTTTGTTTTTGCAACCCATCCTGAACAGGATGCGAAAACACTGATGCAAAGGTTACGTGATGAAAATATTTTGGTCCGTCACTTTACTAAGCCAAGTATCAACCAATTTTTGCGCATTAGTATCGGAACTGATGAGGAGATGGATCAGCTGATGAATCAGCTGTGATGGCTTTAGCTCCTGCAGGTATCAATCACCGCAGGAGCTATTGTTTAGATAAAGCTTTACTAACCTGTCAGAAAGACTCACCTTCGACACGATCACCACCACTTTGACGTGCAACAGCAAGGTTTTCCAGTATGCGTTTGATCATATCCTCAGCATTATCTTCAAGACCTGCCAAGGTTGCTACGCCAACACTGACTGTACAGGTGATATTGCCCGAGGCATAAGGTAGCTCTAAGCTGTTCGCTAATCGACGCACCCTTTCACCTGCCAAGAGTGCTTGTTCATGGTTTGTTTCCGGCAACACCAGAAAAAGTTGATCATCGCTAAATCTGGCTAAAAAATCAGCGGTGCGCTTCATGCGGTGTAACTCTGTCACGAGATGCCTAAGCAGTTGATCCCCTCCATCCCAACTGTATTCGTCATTGATTTTACTGAAGTCATCAATATCGACTATTAATGCACTGCAAACACCATCATAACGCTGGGCCTGAGCCAAGTTTTGCTCAAGGACAGGCATGAGTGCTCTTCGATTGTATGCGCCAGTAAGAGGGTCTCGTTGTGCCTGACTGGTGATACGTCTTTCCAATTTTTTACGGTCATTAATATTACGTAAAGACCAGATCAGCTCATCTGACTCAGTCACCAGCATTCGACTGTGGTACCAGGTCACCTCTTTTAAACCCATTGCCTTGAAGGCATGTTGGTGATCAGGACGCAGGACCAATTCATTTTTGACCACATGTCCTTGTCGAGCAGTTTTAATATAGCCACGAATCAGTGTTAAATAGTCTGATGGAAAAATATCTTCTAACGATTTTCCTTTGAGCTCGCTCACGATTAACCAGTCTTCGTCACCCGGACTCACCCGTGTTATCACATCATCTTCAACGACTAACACCAAATCAGAATCTAATGAAAGTAGCGCGTCGAAACGGTCTTTGAGCGTCATCTGTTGCTCAGACATACCTCTATCTCCTTGGAGCAGGTTCTTAGGGTTTAGTGTAGACGATCAATCATTACCTCTACAGCGGCTCGAAGCTGTTCTTCTGTACAATTAAAACAGGTGCCCTTAGGCGGCATCGAACCTTTACCGGTGATGACCGTCTGCGTCATCGCATCAACACCTGATTCTAGTCGAGGCGCCCAATTTTCAGCATCATCCATTTTTGGCGCACCCGCTAGGCCTGCATCATGGCATGCTTGGCAATGACTATCCACGATAGCTTCAATTTCAGCAAACGCAACACTGCTTCCCAGCATTAAACCTATTACAACAGGGGCAAGTATTTTTTTCATGATAATATCCCGACAAGTTAAACGACTTTAACTCAAGGATAAACCAGACTGGGGAACAAATCGAGTAGTATTGAGACCAGGCGAGTATCACT
>SLCQ01000119.1 GCA_007125745.1 Nitrincola sp. | reverse complement strand
GAGCGCTTCAGCTGGGTGTTAAGTGGATTATTGGCCTTGGCCGTGCTTCTGGTCGTAGGTAACACCATTCGAATGACCCTTGAAAGTCGTAAAGATGAAATCCAAGTGGCTAAACTTGTTGGAGCAACGGATGCATGGGTGCGTCGTCCGTTTCTTTATTCCGGGTTTTGGTATGGTCTCATCGGCTCACTCTGTGCTTACGTACTGGTGCAAGTGTCGCTGTATATGATTACAGAACCGGCAAACCAGTTGGCACAACTCTATTCAAGTCGTTTTGTGCTCACGGGCTTAGACTTCACCTCGGCTATCATTCTGATAGTCACAGGCACAGGCTTGGGAGTTGTCGGTGGGTTTTTATCAACCGGAAGGCATTTGCGAGAGATAGCACCTCGCTAAATCAGACAATTTCGTACTTGATTTTTTCTCAATAGACCGCTATTTTTCACGGTCCTGAGCTAAAATCTATATTAGCTAAAGCTGAACTTTTCTGATTTTTTTGAGTCTGAGTGTTAGTGAAAATTTCAGTCAATAAAGAGGGTATATATTAATGGGCACAAGCTTGCGGGTTATTGAACATCTGTCACCAGGCGGTAATGTAAATGCCTATGTACAGACCGTGGGTGCGATTCCTATCCTCAATGCAGACGAGGAGCGGGCGCTGGCTGAGCGGCTGTTCTATCAACAAGATCTGGAAGCGGCTCGTCAGTTAGTCATTTCACACCTGCGTTTTGTTGTGCATATTGCCAAAACTTATTCTGGCTACGGATTACCCTTAAGTGACCTTATTCAAGAGGGCAATGTCGGGCTAATGAAGGCGGTCAAACGCTTTGACCCGACCGTAGGTGTTCGTTTGGTCTCTTTTGCCGTGCATTGGATTAAAGCAGAAATGCACGAATTTATTTTGCGTAACTGGCGCATTGTCAAAATTGCAACCACGAAAGCACAGCGTAAGCTTTTCTTTAACTTACGTTCGCAAAAGAAATCGATTAACTGGATGAATAATGACGAGGTCGAAGCTGTTGCGCAAGACCTTGGTGTTGATGCGCAAGTTGTGCGTCAAATGGAAGGCCGTATGGCCTCTAGCGATACTTCATTTGACGCTCCGGTGAATGATGATGAAGAGATGGCTTGGGCACCTGCGCAGTATTTAGAAGATGAAGATGCAGACCCTGCTTCACGTTTAGAAGCTGAAAATTGGGAAGAAACATCTCAACATCAGCTAGTACAAGCGATGGAAGGGTTAGATGCCCGAAGCCGAGAAATTTTAACGCGAAGATGGTTGGCTGACGAAAAAGCCACACTTCATGAATTGGCGGCTGAATATGACGTGTCTGCCGAAAGGATTCGTCAATTAGAAAAAAACGCATTAAAGAAACTGCGTGACGCCATGTCTTTTGTGGCTTAGCACCGCCATCACCTTTCAATGACGCCGTTCATTGAGACTATCAAGCCACCCCTGCGGTGGCTTTGTTATACTTATACCTAACGCATTCAATATACACCAAGATCAGATAACCCTGACCTTAAGTAGGAACCCCTGACCATGACTGATACAAACCCCGCAGAACATCCGTTACCTCAGCGCCGTATTCGAAGCTTTGTGGTGCGGGCAGGGCGCATGACGGAAGGGCAGGAGCGTGGTTATCGCGAAAACTGGCCAGACTTTGGCTTAGAACTAAGCGATGGGCTACTCAACTTTGCGGACTGCTTTGGACGTGAAGCGCCTGTGGTGCTTGAAATAGGCTTTGGTATGGGTGATTCATTGATAGAGATGGCTCGACAAATGCCGGAAAAAAATTTTATAGGCATCGAAGTACATCCGCCGGGTGTTGGGCGTTTATTAGGCCGTATCAAAGAGGAAAATCTGTCAAATATACGAGTGTTTTGTGATGATGCTGTTGAAGTTTTATCGCAGTGTATTCCTGATGCCAGCTTAGATGGAATTCAACTATTTTTTCCTGATCCTTGGCCAAAAAAGCGTCACCATAAGCGTCGAATCGTGCAACCTGACTTTGCTCAGTCCATTCGACATAAGCTGAAAGTGGGTGGCCAGTTTCATATGGCAACAGATTGGCAACCCTATGCAGAACATATGATGGAAGTCATGACCTCAGCCGAAGGCTATCAGAACGCAATGGGTAACGGAGTTTATGCCGATCAGCCAGAATGGCGTCCCGTAACAAAATTTCAAAAGCGTGGTGAAAATTTGGGGCATGGTGTTTGGGATCTAATTTTTGATCGAGTCAGTTAGGATCGCATCCGTTTTTTGTTCTAGGCTTACTATAAGCAAACAATGCCAGTGAGTAGGAAAGGAGGTCAGCTTATGCAAGATGGATTGAAAATTGTGTTGATGATTTCAGCATTCATTCTTGTCGTGCTGATAGCATGGATAGCCTTTGCCGAAAAAGATCCTGAACTAGAACGTGAAATTCGAACCGCCACCCAAGAGCAACTGGAAGAGTGGTTTCCAGAGGCGATGGCGCTACCTTCTCATCTGGTGGGCTTCCAACGCGGCGATTCCAATGCGAAAGCCCCGCAGGTTATTTTAATACATGGATTAGATGAGCCGGGCGGAATTTGGGATGAAAGCTTAGCCGCATTCAAAGAGGCTGGTATTGAAGCTTGGGAGTTTCGTTATCCGAATGACCAGGCCATTGATCGAAGCACCGATCTTCTGGCGCAATACTGGTCAGAATTGGAGAGCGATACTCCAGTAATCCTAGTCGGCCATAGTATGGGAGGGCTCATTATTCGGGACTTTATTACGCGCTGGCGTTATCCACCAGAGGGTGATCAAGTGAGTGGCCCCGACGTGATGGGGGTCATTCAAATAGGCCCACCTAATCAAGGTTCGGCATGGGCCAGATTTAGAGCATGGCTAGAGGTGCGAGAGTGGTTGGCGAATATACCCGAAGGTCAACTATCGCCTTTTATCGGCTTCCGTCAGGGAACAGGTGCCGCAAAAATTGATCTGCGTCCTGACAGTCAGTTTCTAAACCAGCTAAATGCGCGTGAGTGGCCGGCACAGGTCAAACTTAAGATTATAGGTGGCAAGCTGAGTGAGCCAACAGAGTCTATGTTGGCTAACATTGATCAAATGGCACAAGAGTTTAACATCGTAGATATTAGAGAACGGATGGAAAGCTGGTGGGCAGAAATGGGTGATGACTTGGGGGATGGTGTGGTCCCGCTTTCATCCTTGCACTTTGATGGAGCGCCAGAACCTTTGTTGTTTCCAGCTTCTCATCGTGGCTTATTAATCACCTCTCCACTGAATGGTGAGCCACCACCGGCTATCTCGCCGATGGTGGAGACAGTTCAGGACTGGCAAGGTTGAGTCTTGCGAAGCGCTTGTTGCTCTTCAGTTAAAATTGCGTTGATACGCTTTTGCATTTGTGCTTGACGGCTTTCACGAACCGCTTGTCGTTGTTCATCACTTAAAGGCTGACCCTGCATGCGCATGGCCGACCGTCGCGAATCTCGGGAATCCCTTGCTTCTTGTCGCATTTCTTTAAAGGCTTGGCGTTGTTCGTCGGTTAAGTTGAGCTGTTCGATACAGCCTTGCATGGAACCTTTGCGTTCCGATTGATTTGCCTGTGCTAATGCCAGCTGGCTTAGGCTTAGTGTCATGGCTAGCAGACTTACTTGGGTTAGCGTTAATAATTTCATTATTTTCTCCACATTCAGTTAATCGTTATTGCTTCGATAAACAGAGTATGCGCCAGTGCAATGCAAAGTAGGGTTTCAAAACGTAAAGTTGAGTAAAGGTACACGCAAACGCCTGCAACCGCGCTATGCTATGGTGCAAAGGAGACCATTATGCAAGCTCATGAAAAAACCTTAACGTCTAGACTATTGATTATTGATGATGATGACGCCTTAAGTGCGTTGTTGAAACAGTATCTTGATCATGAAGGGTTTGTCACCGAGACGCTAGGCTCTGCGGAGGAAGCTGAGCAATGGTTAAGTAAGAATCGTCCGCCGGATTTAATTATTCTCGATATTATGATGCCTGGTAAAAGTGGTTTAGAGCTATTACAAGAGTTGCGCCCTAGGGTGCAGGTTCCTGTTATTATGCTGACAGGTCGTGGTGATGATATTGATCGTATTTTAGGTTTGGAAATGGGTGCGGATGATTACTTGGCGAAACCTTGTAATCCTCGTGAGCTATTGGCCAGAATTCGTGCTGTTCTTCGTCGAAGTGCAACAGAAACAACCACTGTCACCTCGGCGCCGCTGGTTCTCAGTGGCATTGCGTTAGACACAGCCACGCGAAGCGTCTATGTTGGATCATCTGAAATAGCTTTAACCAGTACGGAATTCAATGTGTTGCATCAATTAATGCGTCATGCAGGTGATGTTGTCACCAAAGAGGCGTTAACGGAAAAGGTCTTGCATCGTTCGCTTACCCTATATGATCGTGCTATCGATGTTCATGTCAGCCGCGTGCGTCAAAAATTGTCAGACGTGTCCATAGATGCTAATCAATTAATTAAAACTGTACGTGGCGTGGGCTATCAATTCATTCGGATGACAGCATGAAGTGGCATCAACGGCTTTTTTTCAAAGTCTTTATGGCAACCTGGTTAATCAGCGTTCTGTTGATGGGTGGGTTGGTTTATGGTCTGCTCAGAGCAAGCGAGACACGCCACTGGCAAGTGCTGATGGAAACAAGGGCTACAGGCCATGCGCAACTCGTTCTTGAGCGACGCGAGCAAGCATCTCTTGAGCCCAGGCGAGGTGAGCAAGAAAGGCACCGACGCTTTCCGATGCGCATTATCCATATAGAGTCGGGTGATGTGATTCATGATACTCGGCGCCCGGAATCTCATGATGAATGGCATCATATCGAATGGCTGGCTGAAGATGGACAGAAGTATCGTTTGGAGATACCTCAAGCAGAACAACCTATGCATATTGATCGGATGCTGAGATTTTTACTGTCAATTCAAATGGTGTTGATTCTGGTTGTATCGACGCTCGTGGCGGTGTTAGTCAGTATTTGGGTGGTCAAACCCGTGAACCGCCTTAAACTGTTTACGCAAAGGCTACAGGTGGACAATCATCTCTCTTCGCGCACCGATACAGCCCTAAGTCAGCGGAAAGATGAACTAGGAGAACTGGCACGTGCTTTTGATGAGATGGCAGGTCATGTCGAAAAAACACTCCAGGCCAGACAACAGTTACTAAGAGATGTCTCACATGAGCTTAGAGCGCCATTGGCACGCTTACAGGTTGCGACGGGTATACTTGAACAGCAATCAGCAGACATGAATGCCCCTCTACTTCATCAAATTAATCAGGAATCTGAGCAGTTAACTCAGTTGATAGATCAGTTGCTATCTTTATCTAGATTGGATGACCTAGCCCTAGAGGTAAATGAGCCAATTGACCTGAACCACTTTGTCATGAGGTTAAAGGATAAGTACCAACTTCTTTACCCCACGCATCAAATCTTAGTAGAGACAGCTCCTGACAAACTAGAGATTAGATTAAATCCGGCATTATTAGAGCGTATCTTGGGAAATGTGTTGGAAAATGCCCTGAAACATTCGCCTGAAAATGGCTTGGTTACCTTAACGGCCGTGCAAAATCAGCAGGGTTTGACTGTGTGTGTAAAGGACAGTGGCCCAGGCGTTGATGAGGAAGACCTACCCGCTATCTTTGAACCCTTCTATCGGGGAAAAAGTACCAAGCAGGGGTACGGCTTAGGCTTAAGTATTGTTAAAAACGCCGTCAAGCGTCTGAATGGTGAGGTTTCAGCCTCGAATAGAGCCGAAGGTGGGTTAATCTTGCAGATTAAGCTACCGACTGATCTACGGTAGCTGTCACTTATTCAATAGACTAAAAAGCTTACAAGGCATCAGGCCCTGTTTCGCCCGTACGGATACGAATCACTTGCTCTAAAGGGGAAACAAAAATTTTACCGTCGCCAATCTTTCCGGTGTTCGCTGTTTTGGCAATGGCTTCGATGACTTGATCGGTCATTTCATCATCGACAGCGACTTCTATTTTGACTTTAGGTAGAAAGTCGACAACATATTCCGCACCACGATAAAGCTCAGTGTGACCCTTCTGGCGTCCAAAACCTTTTACTTCAGTGACGGTGACACCCTGAATGCCGATGTCGGAAAGAGCTTCACGTACATCATCGAGTTTAAAGGGTTTAATAACCGCTGAGATCAATTTCATGGTATGGCTCCTATAACACTGCGTAAAGCAGGTATGAATCTGATAAGAATGTTTCTATAGACAAAGTATACCTGCATCCAGCACATAAAAAAGGGGGCTTTGCAGCCCCCTTGTCGTTTTCAGTCGCTTTTCGGGTTTATTTCTTGCTAGAAACAAACTCTGGGTAAGCTTCCATACCGCACTCTGCGATATCGATGCCTTCGTATTCTTCTTCTTCCGTGACACGAACACCCATGATCGCTTTCAGGATAGTCCAGACAATCAAGCTGGCAATGAACACCCATGCGAAGATAGAGACGATACCTAGGATTTGAGCGCCAAAGGTTGCATCGCTGTTGGTGAAAGGAACCACCATCACACCGAAGATACCGACAACACCGTGAACGGAAATCGCACCGACAGGATCATCAATTCTCACCTTATCCAGCATCACAATTGACACGACAACGATTGAACCACCGATGGCACCGATAATGGCAGCAGACAGAGCAGTTGGCTCTAAAGGCTCAGCGGTGATAGCAACAAGACCTGCAAGCGCACCATTCAGTGCCATGGTCAAATCAGCTTTCTTGAACCAAAGGCGAGCAAGTACCAGTGCCGCTAGCACACCACCAGCCGCAGCTGCATTGGTGTTAACAAAGACTTGAGCAACGTTATTAGCAGAGTCGATGTCAGACATTTTCAGCTCTGAACCACCATTGAAACCGAACCAACCCATCCACAGGATAAATGTACCCAGTGTTGCTAGGGGCAGATTAGCACCAGGAATCGCATTGATCTGGCCATCTTTACCGTATTTGCCTTTACGTGGGCCAAGCACCAGAACACCGGCTAAAGCGGCCGCAGCACCGGCCATGTGAACGATACCAGAACCTGCAAAGTCAGAGAAACCAGCGGCATCTAGGAAACCTTCACCCCAAGTCCAGTAACCACTGACAGGGTAAATGAAACCAGTCATGATGACCGCAAATGCTAGGAACGCCCACAGCTTCATACGCTCAGCTACAGCACCTGATACGATAGACATACAGGTCGCTACGAAAACCACTTGGAAGAAGTAGTCAGAACGCATTGAATAGTATGGGCCATCTTCACCTGCAGATAGCACATCATCAACGCTATTTTCACCACCTAGCAAGCCACCAAAGCTTGGGAAGATGCCACCTTCAGCTGAGCTATACATGATGTAGTAGCCACATAAGAGGTACATGGTACATGCGATGGCAAACAGTGCGATGTTTTTGGTCAAAATTTCAGTGGTGTTCTTGGAGCGAACTAAGCCTGCCTCTAGCATTGAGAAGCCTGCTGCCATCCACATGACCAGTGCACCACAGATTAAGAAATAAAAGGTATCGATTGCATAAGCGAGATGTTTAACATCATCGGCTGTTGTTAGAAGAAGTTCTTCCATTGTTTAGCCCTCCATCAGGCGTATAATCAAAAATTCAGATTAGAGCGCGTCGTGGCCGGACTCACCGGTACGAATGCGGATGACCTGCTCAAGAGGCATAACAAAAATTTTGCCATCGCCAATCTTGCCGGTTTGAGCCGCTTTACTGATGGCTTCCACCACCTGATCGACGACATCATCGGATACCGCTGCATCGATGCGGACTTTAGGTAGAAAATCCACCACATATTCTGCGCCACGATAGAGTTCGGTATGCCCTTTTTGGCGACCAAAGCCTTTTACCTCAGTCACAGTGATGCCCTGAATTCCGATTTCGGACAAAGATTCTCTTACATCGTCCAGCTTGAAGGGTTTTATGATTGCTGAAACCAGTTTCATTGGTCTGACTCCCTATGGATACAAATTCATCAAGT
>SLCQ01000240.1 GCA_007125745.1 Nitrincola sp. | reverse complement strand
GCCACCGTTGAAATCGGAGGTGGTATTCCGGATATGGGCGAAGAGATGAATGGTGGTGCCTGGATTGAACCCACTATTTGGACAGGCCTATCCGACGATGCACGTGTGATACGTGAAGAGATCTTTGGCCCTTGCTGCCATATCCGTCCTTTCGATACCGAAGAGGAGGCAATTCAGCTCGCCAACGATACCGAATACGGACACGCTGCGGCCATCTGGACTGAAAACTCCTCTCGCGCCATTCGTGTAGCAGAACAGATCGAAGCCGGTCTGGTTTGGGTGAACTCTTGGTTCCTACGTGACTTGCGCACCGCTTTTGGTGGTGCAAAACAGTCTGGCATCGGTCGTGAAGGTGGCGTGCATGGCTTGGAGTTTTACACCGAGCTAAAAAATATCTGCATTAAGCTATAAGGATCACGACGATGGACAAGCAACAAATTCAAGCCTGCGGTGATGAACTCTTTGAAGCGATGGTGCAGCGTAAGGCGTTGCGCCCTCTGACAGAACGTTTCAGCGATATCACCCTCGATGATGCCTACAAAATTTCCCTAAGAATGTTGGAACGTCGTTTAGACGCCGGTGAGCGCATCATTGGTAAAAAGATCGGCGTGACCTCCAAAGCGGTACAGAACATGCTCAATGTGCATCAACCCGACTTTGGTTACCTGACCGATGCCATGGCCTTTAGCCAAGGCGAAGAGATGCCCATCTCCACGCGTTTAATGCAACCGCGTGCCGAAGGCGAAATCGCCTTTATCCTCAAAAAAGACCTGCTAGGCCCCGGCATTACCAATGCCGATGTGTTGGCCGCAACTGAATGCGTGATGCCCTGTTTTGAAGTGGTCGACTCCCGCATTGAGAACTGGCAGATCAAGATTCAAGACACCGTGGCAGATAACGCTT
Source organism: Nitrincola sp. (assembly GCA_007125745.1). Classification (GTDB taxonomy): domain Bacteria; phylum Pseudomonadota; class Gammaproteobacteria; order Pseudomonadales; family Balneatricaceae; genus Nitrincola. The sequence continues at coordinate 7,135 of SLCQ01000240.1, read as the reverse complement.
CTTGTGGTCTGTTTGTCCTCGGTGATCGTGCTGTCGATCCGCGCAAAGTCGATTTAGCCACCTGTGGCATGGTGGTGGAAAAGAACGGTTCGGTGATCAGCACCGGTGCTGGTGCGGCTGCTCTGGGTAGCCCAGTGAACTGTGTCACTTGGTTGGCCAATACCTTGGGTCATTTCGCTATTCCGCTGAAAGCGGGTGAAGTGATCCTGTCTGGTTCATTAGTACCTCTGGAACCTGTTCAGGCAGGGGACTTTATGAGCCTGAGTATCGGAGGCATCGGTAAGGCCTCGGTGCGCTTTGTTTGATCCGACACACTTGATTGACTCAGCGAACAGCATAACGACAGGAATATAAATCATGAGTAAAAAACTCAAAGCGATCATCATCGGTCCCGGCAATATCGGCACCGACTTGCTGATGAAAATGCAGCGTTCAGAATGGATTGAACCGGTGTGGATGGTCGGTATCGACCCCGAATCCGAAGGCTTAAAACGTGCGGCCTCTATGGGCATTAAAACCTGTGCCACCGGTGTGGACGGCGTTTTACCTTACGTGATTGAAGACGATATCCGTGTCGCTTTCGATGCGACCTCCGCCTATGTACATGCCGAAAACAGCCGCAAGCTGAATGAACTGGGCGTGATCATGATCGACCTAACACCCGCCGCGATCGGTCCCTACTGCGTGCCCCCGGTGAACCTGACCGATCATGCCAAGAACCTAGAGATGAACGTCAATATGGTCACCTGCGGTGGCCAAGCCACGATTCCGATGGTGGCGGCAGTCTCACGTGTCCAACCTGTCGCCTATGGCGAAATCGTCGCCACCGTCTCTTCTCGATCGGTTGGTCCTGGAACGCGTCAGAACATTGATGAGTTCACCCGTACCACCGCCAGTGCAGTAGAAAAAGTAGGCGGTGCCAAGCAGGGTAAAGCGATCATCATTATTAATCCGGCTGAACCGCCACTGATGATGCGTGACACCATCCACTGCTTGACCGAGAGCGAACCCGATCAAGCCGCGATCACCGAATCGGTGCATGCCATGGTGAAGGAGGTACAGAAGTACGTACCCGGTTATCGCTTGGTCAATGGCCCGGTCTTTGACGGCAATCGCGTGTCTTGCTTTATGGAAGTGGAAGGCCTTGGTGACTTCCTGCCTAAATACGCAGGCAACCTCGACATCATGACCGCTGCGGGTCTTCGCACGGCGGAGATGTTTGCTGAAGAAGTTGCCAATGGTGTTATTACATTACCTGCCCGTGGTTGAAGCTCAGCCAAGGTTAAGGAGAAGAAAATGAATTTACAAGGTAAACAGGTCACCCTGCACGACATGAGCTTGCGTGATGGGATGCATGCTAAACGTCATCAAATCAGCATTGAACAGATGGTCGCTATTGCCAAAGGGATGGATGAAGCGGGGATGCCGCTGATTGAAGTCACTCACGGGGATGGTCTCGGCGGTGCGTCCGTGAACTACGGCTTCCCTGCCCACAGCGATGAGGAATACCTCAAGGCCGTGATCCCGCAGATGAAAAACGCCAAAATCTCTGCGTTGCTATTACCTGGTATCGGCACCGTCGATCACTTAAAAATGGCGAAAGACTGTGGCGTCAGCACTATTCGTGTCGCGACTCATTGTACCGAAGCCGATGTATCCGAACAGCATATAGGTATGGCCGCCAAGATGGGGATGGATACCGTGGGCTTTCTGATGATGGCGCACATGGTTGAGCCTGAAAAAGTTCTGGAGCAAGCCAGATTGATGGTCGGTTACGGTGCGAACTGTATCTATGCCACCGACTCTGCGGGGTACATGCTGCCGGATGATGTGACCGCCAGAATCGGCCTACTCAAAGCAGAACTGCCGTCTAACATCGAGATCGGCTTCCACGGTCACCATAACCTAGGCATGGGTATCGCCAACTCACTGGCCGCGATTGAAGCCGGTGCGACACGTGTCGATGGTTCGGTGGCAGGTCTTGGCGCTGGGGCAGGGAATACGCCGTTAGAAGTCTTCTGTGCCGTACTGGATCGCATGCAGGTCACCACTGGAATCGATCTCTACAAAATCATGGATGTGGCCGAGGACTTGGTCGTTCCGATGATGGATCAACCGATTCGCGTTGACCGTGATGCGCTGACGCTGGGCTATGCCGGTGTGTACTCCTCCTTCCTGCTGTTTGCGCAACGCGCTGAGAAGAAATACGGCATTCAAGCCCGTGACATCTTGGTAGAGCTCGGTCGTCGCGGCACCGTGGGTGGACAGGAAGATATGATTGAAGACCTTGCCCTCACCATGGCGAAACAGAAACAAGCCCAAGGAGCCAAGTAATGGGAAATCTAACACGCGCACAAATTGAAGAACTGGCCACCTACTGTGAAGAGGCGGAATTGAAAGCCTACGAAATCACCAAGGTCACCGATCAGTATCCCGAGATGACCTACGAAGATGCCTTTGATGTGCAGTGGGAAGTCAGACGTCGCAAAGAAGCTCGCGGCCATAAAATCGTGGGCATGAAAATGGGCCTGACCTCTTGGGCGAAGATGGCGCAGATGGGTGTGGAACACCCGTGCTATGGCTACCTAGCGGATTACTTCAGTGTGCCGGAAGGCGGCGAGATCAAGATGGATGAATTGATCCATCCCAAGATCGAAGCGGAAATCGCCTTTGTTACCAAAGTGCCCTTAAAAGGCCCAGGTGTTCACATTGGTGATGTGATGCGCGCTACTGACTTTATCATTCCTGCCGTGGAAGTGATCGACTCACGTTACAAAGACTTTAAGTTCGATCTGAAAAGCGTGATTGCGGATAACTCCAGTTCGACCCGCTTTATCACCGGCGGTCGTATGGCCCGTTTGGAAGATGTGGATGTGACCACCTTAGGCGTGGTGATGGAGATCAACGGCGAAGTGGTGGCTACGGGCGCGGGTGCGGCTGTACTCGGACACCCTGCAGCCTCCGTTGCGATGCTGGCGAATATGCTGGGAGAGCGTGGTGAAGAGATCCCTGCGGGTACCTTCATTATGACGGGGGGTATCACCGCCGCTGTCACGGTAAATCGAGGCGATTCGATCAATATCCGTTATCAAGATCTGGGAACGATTACGGCTAAATTTGTTTAACCTGAATGTTGACTTCCAACAATAACAGTAATAAAGGAAACATGATGAATACGTTAAAAGCCTGCGCATTAACTGCGTTACTACTATCCCCCTTAGTCTCTCAAGCCGGGCAATACGTGCCCGGTATTGAGGGGGTAAAATCAGCCGTTGTACCGCCGCCGGGTGTCTATTACCGTGGTTACGCGGTTCACTATGATGCGGATAAAGCGGATGGTTTACCACCGAATAGCAGTGTGAAGGTGGATGCTTTGGCACACCGTTTTATCTGGGTCACTGAAACCGAAGTGCTTGGTGGTCAACTAGGTTTTGAGGCGATTTTACCCATGGTCAGAACGGATCTGGATATTGGGAATGGTATGGTGCGTGACAAACAAACTGGACTCGGTGACCTGTTTGTCGGCTCCTTAATCGGCTGGCATGGTGATCGATGGGATGCAGTCGCTGCCGCTGGTATTTGGAGTCCCACCGGTAAAAGCAGTCGTCCCGCTGATCCTGGATTTGGCTATACCGAACTAATGCTGACATTAGGTGGCACCTATTTCTTCAACGATGAAAAAGATCTCTCTTTCTCGGCTTTATCACGTTATGAAATCGCTGATAAAAGCAGTGTGAATGATGAGTTAGTGGTTGAATGGGGGTTAGGTAAACATCACGGACTTCTGGATCTGGGACTTGTTGGTTACAGTCGTTGGGAGCTGGAAGGTGGTAAAGCTGAAACCCATGCGGTGGGTGTTTCAGCAGGTTATTTCTGGCCACAACTGATGATGGGAATTGATGCCGGTGTCTACCAAGAACATAGCGTCAAGCAAGGTTTTGAAGGCACTAAGTTTAGAGTCGCGCTAACCAAGGTGTTTTGATCATCTTTATTAATAGGGGATTCATCATGATGCTTAGCTAAATCTGCCAAGTAGATGGTGAATCCCTGATAGGAGAGTGTTATGCCAATTGCTCAGCTCTACATTATGGAAGGGCGTAGTGATGCTCAAAAGGAGCGCTTAATAGAATCTGTGACTGAATCCATCGCTTCATCGCTGGATGCGCCGATTGAATCCGTAAGAGTAATTATTACCGAGATGCCAAAGCAGCATTTTGGTATAACTGGAAAATCGGCTAAGGCCCTGGGTCGCTAATCTTAAGGCTCTTCACTACGCTTTAATCGATAGGCCAAAGCAGCCCGCGTTAACCCGAGCAATCGAGCGGCAGCAGAAATGTTGCCGTCAGATTTCTGCATCGCTTTGTCGATTAAGGCTTTTTCAACCGCTTCAATACTGATCTCTTGAGACAGTACCTGTTCCGACAGTGAGTCTAATAATAGCGATTCAACAGATCTGTTTTCCAGCTGTCCAGAGCGTGTATTGATCTTTCTGACTTGAGTACTTTCCGGCTTCTCTTGCTTCCAGCGGGTATTGAACAAGCTTTGTTCGTTAATAAAGCCCTGCTCATCGGTCAGAATAATGCCGCGTTCGATGGTATTTTCGAGCTCACGAATATTACCCGGCCAATCATGCTCATGTAGCGCCGCTAATGCCCGATCCGTAAATCCAAGCGTAGCTTTTCGGTACAATTTTTCGTAGCGTTTGCGAAAGTGCTCTGCTAACAATGCAATATCATTTTGCCGCTCTCGCAAGGGAGGAATCACAACCATATAGGCATTAATCCGATAGAAAAGATCAGCTCGAAAACGACCGGCTTTCACGGCTTCTGCTAAGTCCTCATTGGTTGCGGCAACAATCCGGACATCGACTTGCCTAGTTTGATCATCACCGACACGCTCAAGTTCGCCTTCTTGAATAACGCGTAACAGGGCGGCTTGTGCTCTTGGTGAAAGCTCAACTACCTCATCTAAAAAAATAGTACCGCCATTGGCACGTTCAAAACGGCCTTTACGAGATTGAGTGGCACCGGTAAATGCACCTTTTTCAACCCCAAAGAGCTCTGACTCAATCAGCTCAGGAGGGATTGCAGCACAGTTAATCGCTACAAAAGGGCCCTCTTTTCGGGTGCTCATACTATGCACGCGTCGGGCGAGTACTTCTTTTCCTGTGCCGGTTTCACCAATCAGAAGCATGGTTACTTCTGCATTGGCGCCACGATCAATCATTTCTAATGCACTGGTAAAGGGCGGTGCTTCACCGATGGCTTTGGGCAGGTCTTCAGGAAAGCCCAGACTTTGCTCTAAATCAGCAATGCGTGATTGAAGCTCATACAGCTCATCAATTAAGGGAGCTTCTCTAAAAAAGTGGCTAAACTCTTCATGATCAGGCCATTCAGTTGCCACCTTGCCAACAATATAGCAATGTTGATCACCTTGGCCGCGACACTCCACTTCACGAAATTGAATATCGAGCCCGGTAAAGTGACTAGAATAGGCACAGGCATAACCCAACAGCATCCAGCAGGCTGGCTCGTTTAATTGGCCTAAGCTCATGCGGCAAATTTCTACTTCAAAAGAGTCGATCCATTCAAATTCGGCATAGAAATGCTTTTTCTTGGGATCATACTCCAGCACCAAGGGGACAACTTTCACCATACCGCGTAAGCAATGTAGCTGTGGACCAGTCAGAAAGGCTTCATCCGGAGTGGCATCAGGGTTGAGTTTTTTTGCTAATTCAGCATCACGCATGCCAGAGTAATAGCCCAAACGCATAAAGAAGCCCTTACCTCGCTCCATACCTAACGTGGTAATAATCTCTTTACGGAAACTCGACAACGCTCCTAAACCCATCAGAACGGTTCGCTGTTCAGCGAGCCAGATTTTGCCTTCTTCTGGGTTAAAGTGAAGCTTTTCAACTAAATGCTTAAGGTCTGGAAATGCCAAACTGCTATTAGACATGATCTACCTAATTTTTGTATTTATTATAGACGGTTATCCTACCTGATTGTGGGGTACAAGTGTACTTGGTTACGACTAAGGGATGTGATTGGAGCCTCTATCAAACTACTTAACCAACCGTAACGCTTTCTATGAGGTGGTATAACATGGTGATAGGCGAGGGCGCTTCATTTTCCAGTTTTTTGGAGTACCCTGAACCGCCAAATAATTCAGTTCATCTATTTAAGAAAAGTATCTTTTATGAGTATAGTGTAGTTAAGCAAAGTATTAATTCATGATGATTCTTTAAGGCTTAATGGCATGAGCGACGAAAATTGGCGCAATAAATACCGTGATGTGGCACGTGAGTTAGAGGTATGCGAGAAAAGTCGAAACCTGTTACTAGAGCAAGTACATGATTTCGCCGTTCAGCTCAGCTTGGCCACGAATGGACAAAATCAACAGTTAGATCAGTTGATGGCTGATCTCACTAATGACCTTAGCAATGGCGAGACCAAGCGCGTTTCTAAATATCTCAAGCAGATCGAAAAGCAGATCCGAGGCTTAGATACATTGCGTGTCAAAACGGCACAGCAGATCATGCATCAACTCCGGGCTTGGTTAAAAGAACTACAAACACAGGATAGTCAGCACCAGTTTTTAAATGAGTTTGAAAAGATCAATGAGCAGATGATCGAGCATGCCGAGAGCGCGCATGCACTGCCAGATATGATCGCCGAGTTGCTCGATGTGCAACGTCGATTAAAAAACCAGTCAATTGAAAGTGAAAGTGATGATTTAGCCGAGCATGATGACTTAGCGAATACCCGTTTAGCCTCAGGCTTATTAGAGCTTATTCAGCGTCTTAGTATTCCAGCAGAACATATTTCCCGTGCCTCAGCTTTGATTCAGCGCTTAGAAAACAGTCACTCTACCGATGATCTGGACGAGTGTATTAAAGAAGCCACAGAGTTGGCACGTTTAAGCGGTAGTGGTACTGATGCTGATATTCAAGCATACCTGACTGGTTTGAATGAACAGTTAGCGTTTTTACGCGAGTTTTTTGACACTCAAGAAGAAGTGGAGTTGCAACAACGCAAGCGTAATAATCTGTTAGATCAGACTGTGCGTGCAGATGTGCAGGTGATTCATCATAAAGTGCAACAAAGTGATGACATCAATGAGTTAAAGAAAGCGG
>SLCQ01000084.1 GCA_007125745.1 Nitrincola sp. | reverse complement strand
GCAATCCTAATACTACCATCGTGTCGAGGATGATTATGATCCTGCTCTGACTCCTCAACATCGGTAATGTAAGGAGCAAGTACATCCTCTATGAGTGAAAGCACACCTCTGCCATGTGACGCGGCAATGGGCACTGGATTACCCAAGCCCAAGGTGTAAAAATCTGCCATCGCTACATCTGGATCGATGCCATCTGTCTTGTTTACAACTAAGTAATGATGCTTACCACTTCGACGAAGGTGTTTTGCAATTAATTCATCAGCTGGATTTAAACCTGCTCGACCATCAACTATAAAAAAAACAATATCCGCTTCTTCAATGGCCATGAGTGACTGCTGCGCCATTGCTTGATCTATGCCCAGCTCATCTCCGGTAATACCACCCGTATCTATAACGATATAACCTTGATCACCCAGACGTCCTTCGCCATATTTACGATCCCTAGTTAAACCAGGGAGATCTGCAACCAGCGCATCTCTAGAACGAGTCAGTCGGTTAAATAAAGTCGATTTTCCAACATTTGGACGCCCAACGAGCGCAATTACCGGTAGCATATTGATTTCCAGTTGGCAGTCATGAATCACTTTCAGCACGACTGCCGGTCATTTCATGTAATTAATTAATAGTTAACGCGACGAGTCGTCCAGCATTACTGAGAACATATAAGGTATTGTCTCTAACCAACAAATCACCTTGTAACCCAGAGGCATCTACACGATGTCGAGCGACAAAATCACCGTTAACCTGAGATAAGAAATGCAGATACCCTTCGCGATCCCCAACGACAACCGATGTACCGATAACAGCTGGAGAGGTTAGTCGGCGGTGGGTCATTTCCGTTTGTGACCATACACTGGCACCTGAGGCAGCATCATATGCATGGACATGGCCCTGAGCATCCACTGAATATATATTACCAAAGCCTGACGCTAAGCCTCGATAACTGGATATATTTTGCGCCCAAACATCTTGTGCATTAAATGGGTTAATCGCTAATAACCTGCCCTGATAGCCAACAACATACAGTGTATTATTGACAATTGTTGGTCGGCTATTAATATCCGCGATTCGCTCTAAGTCGGAGCGACCTTCATTAAGTGAAACTCGCTGATCCCAAATGAGCTGTCCATCAGTATTATCTAACGCAACAAGCCGCCCATTAGCCAAACCTGCGAAGGTTACATCAGCCGCAACCAATGGAACTCCTGATCCTCTCAAAGTTAATGCGGGTACTTGTGAGTCAAATGACCACAGGTGCTCTCCAGTCATTCGATTGAGTGCGGTTACACGACCATTGATCTGCTGAAGCACTACGATTTGACGGTTAATTTGAGGCTGAGCTGTCACTTCCGAAGATAATTGATGACGCCATAGCTCTTTTCCATCACTTGCATTGAGAGAAACAACTTCACCCGATCTCGTGGTCAACATCACTTGGCCAAATCCAGCACCAACACCTCCGACAATAGGCTCACGAAGATTAACACTCCATGCACGAGAACCTGTTGTCCGATCAAATGCGGCAACAACTCCCTGATTGTCAGCTGCAAATATACGATCACCATCTATGGATGGCACCATTTGGTGAAAACGACTGCCCGGCCCACTACCGACCGTAGCACTCCATTTTACTGAGACACTACTTTCCGGGGTAAACTCAACTAAGGGAGATGGTTGAACTTCGTCACTCCCTCCCCAAAAGCTACAACCAGCCATCAAGCTGACGAATATCGTTACCAAAAATGGCTTCATCCAGCGGCTCATCATCCTGCCTCTCTACCTAGTTCATCGCGTTTCATTTGGATAACAGGCTGGTTTGGCATATTTTCAGATGCCGCTAAAGCCTGGTCATAAGCCTGCGCCGCTGCCGCTATATTCCCTTGTCGAAGTGCCACATCACCCAATAGCTCGTAATAGAGCGCAGTAAAATTATTTGGCGATAGTGTTTCTAATAAACTGGCGGCCTGCTCTACTTGGTCCATGGCCAAGAGCACTCTAGCTTTACGCAAGCTTGCAACAGTTTTTAAATCCTCTTCCGACGCTCGCTCTATCACCCAGTCTAACTCTAGTATAGCCTGCTCATAATCTTGTGTTTGCACAGCGACACGTGCCAGCATTAGGGCCGCAAATTGACTATAAGTGCTTCTTGCATGATCCTCTTTTAGCTGATTACCTAGATGGCGAATCGTTTGCACTTCAGGTGCAGGGTTTTCATCTAGTTCAGACACAACAGCTTCAACCAAATTCTGGTATAACCATGAGGCTTCTGACGCTTGACGCTCAGTGTAGCTTTGCCAACCCTGCCAGCCTAATACCGCAGAAACAGCAACAGCCAAGCCAACAACTATGGCACGACCATTTTCCTTCCACCAATTTTTTAGTGCCTCGAGTTGCTCTTCTTCTGTACGTAGTTCCGCCACGCTAAGTTACTCCTTAAAAAATCTACTATCAGCTGATAGCTCACTAACCACCTGATCTAATGGTATGAGTTCTTGCTGCTCTTGCGTTCGCAGGGGCTTAAGGGCAATGACACCTTGCTCTAGCTCATTTTCACCCAATATCAGCGCAACTCTTGCGCCACTTCGATCTGCTTTTTTCATTTTACTTTTGAAACTACCACCAGAGCAATCGAGCGTAATTCGCCAAGGTATACCATCTCTAAGCTTTTCTACCATAGCTAATGACTTTTGCTCCGCCTGATCACCCATCGCAGCAACAAAGATATCTGTATCACGCTTTAACCTTTCGGGAATATACCCCTCAGCTTCAATCAGTAAAACTAAACGTTCAACCCCCATGGCAAAACCTACCGCCGAGGTAGACCGACCACCTAATTGCTCCACCAGTCCATCATAGCGGCCACCAGCGCAAACCGTTCCTTGAGCACCCAGCCTATCGGTTACCCACTCAAAAACTGTTCTCCCATAGTAGTCTAGTCCTCTAACTAAGCGAGGATTCACCTCATAAGTAATACCTAAACGATCCAGATTGCTTTTTAGCTGATCAAAGTGAACAAGTGACTCTGAATCTAGGCATTCATGGAAGTCTGGTGCATTTTCGAGAAGCGACTGTACTTGTGGGTTTTTACTATCGAGAATTCTAAGTGGATTGGTCGATAAACGTCTTTGGCTATCCTCATCTAGCAAGTCGAAATACTGTGTCAGATAAGCCACGAGTTTATCTTTATAAGATGCCCTAGCCTGCGCACTGCCCAATGTATTTAACTGTAAAGTGACAGCATGATCTATACCTAACTTTTTCCATAGTCGAGCAGTCACCAGTAACAATTCGGTGTCAATATTGGGTCCCTGCATACCAAAGGTCTCAACACCAATTTGATGAAATTGACGATAACGCCCTTTTTGGGGTCGCTCATAGCGAAACATTGGCCCCGTATACCAAAGCCGTTGAACCTGATTGAAAATTAATCCGTGCTCTTCACAAGCCCTAACACAACTGGCGGTACCTTCAGGTCGAAGAGTCAGACTCTCTCCATTACGATCATTGAAGGTATACATCTCCTTTTCAACAATATCGGTTACCTCACCAATAGAACGACAAAAGAGATCCGTATACTCAACGATTGGTGTTCTTATTTCACTATAACCATAATTGGAAAGAACTGATCGTGTAGTATCTTCTAAGTACTGCCAAAGTGCAGTCTGCTCTGGCAGTATATCATTCATGCCACGAATGGCTTTTATCTTGGCCAAACTACAATTACCTTAAATACCTGAGAGATTAACGAAGGGGAACCGAAAAGCGAGCAACACTGCCCGTAGTTAAACTGGCAAGGTCGATCTCTTCACCATTAAATGTAATTTCTGAAACTGCTTCGCGTCGTCCAATCACCAATGATATGGGAAGCTCACCTTCAAGATGCAACTCCGAACCACCGGAGGCTACACCTGAATATAGTTGCACATCATTTGCATCCCTAACTTGAACCCAGCAATCACCACTAAAGCTCATAAACAAGCCCGAGTCATGCGTTGATGCCTGTGATGAGTCATGATCACTTTGCTGACCTGTTTCCTCTTCCACCACACCCTCATCAGCATGAACATCCATATCAGCCTCCAGCTCTACTGGAGCTGAATCATCTTGTAGAACTGCCTCTTCAGGTACAGTAATAATGGAAGGTGTTGGAAAATGTTCTGCCACCTGAATTTCTTCAGGAGGCATCACCTCTGATGACTCTGCACTTGATGTATTGTGATTAGAGGTAAAGGGTGAACGCCCGGACTGCTCACCTGCCCACCAGATGATGATTGCAATAATAGCAAGCAGAAAAAGCCATGTGAAAATCTTCATAAAAGGCGATTTAGAGGGATCTCGCTCTTTTACACTGGTCGTTGACTTGATAGTGACAGGTTGTAGATCCACACCAGGTAGGCTTGCGTAGAGATTTGCATAGTGGGCAGCATCTAACCCTAAATGTTTGGCATAAGTGCGAATATACCCACGAATAAATACCGGATTATGAAAACTTTGAGGATTACCGGATTCAATTGCCTTTATGACTTTAATGGGTAAGTGAAGCTCATTGGAAACCTGTTCAATACTAAATTGTAGACCTTCACGAGCCTGAGTAAACTCATGCCCAGGAAAGCGAGTCGTATGGAGGTCCTGTTCGTCTTGACTCACAACTCCGACTCCTTAAAAAGTCTATACTCTTCACTATCAGGATATAGGTTTCTGAGTAGCAAACCGTAGGTAGCAGCTAGAGAAGGGTTTCTATCTGCTCTGGCCACTCTTACTCCTACCCAAAGGCTATTGGCATCTTGTTCAGCCATGCGTGCATCAACCTGCTCACGAAAGCGGTTATACCAACGCACCGCTTCAGGAATATTTCCTTGATCTATAAGCAAGCCCGCCATGGCAACTTGTGCAAAAGGACGGTCACGCTGAAGATCTAACGAACGTCTTAATGCGTGTTCGGCAACATCGACTCTTCCTGTGCGGAGGTAGCAACGGCCTAAATTTTCAAAAGCTTGCGCCCTAGCGGGATAAAAGGGATCTTCTGTAGCGCGAGAAAATTGGTGGCAAGCTTCTGGAAAACGCTCACGGGCATATAAAAAAGCGCCATAGTTGTTGTGAAAAATTGCGCTCATCGGTTCCAGCTCGATAGCCCGCTTAAAATAACTCTCAGCAATATCAAAGTCTCGCTCAGCCTGAAATACCAAACCCAAGGCATTGTGCGCGGGGGCGTATCGCTCACCTATAGTTAACGCTCGTTTAAGCGAACTTTTTGCATTGACCGTATCACCCGCCTGCAGATACTGAATACCCAGTTGAGTATAGGCTTGTTGAGCGGCTTCAGGAGACGCATCTGAGCTCTCCGAACTTGTCGATGCACAGCCTTGCAGTAACAAGGCGATTAGTACTGTAATGATAAGATGGTATTTCACTCAGCCTTCCCCTGCTTGAGTTAAGCTATTGGTTGTTGCATCAATTTGTAACACAGACAGATATTTTTGACTACGCCTAGTTCGGTCGTCAACCTGACCGACTAACTGACCACACGCTGCATCTACATCATCACCGCGCGTTTTACGAACGGTTGTAACAATACCACCATTAACGATGATTTGTTTAAATCTTAAAATCGCATCGTTTGATGGCTTCTCATATCCAGAGTTAGGAAAAGGGTTAAAAGGGATTAAGTTTAACTTACAGGGTAGCTTTCGGAGCAACTTCAACAATTGCCGCGCATGCTCCGGTTGATCATTTATATCTTTTAACAGCGTATATTCAACTGTGATAACACGCTTATCATTTAAGTGGCGAAGATAGTTATTACATGAAGCAATTAATTCTTGTAATGGATAACGTTTATTAACAGGTACTAATTGATTACGAAGTTCGTCATTAGGCGCATGAATCGATACAGCGAGAGATACATCACTAACACCCGCCAACCTATCGATAGCAGGAACAACACCGGCAGTACTAATCGTCACTCTTCGTTTAGATAAACCATAGGCATTATCATCCATCATCAGCTGAGACGCTGCGAGAACATTGTCAAAATTCAGTAAAGGCTCCCCCATTCCCATAAAAACAATATTCGTTACACGACGGGGGTCCTTGGTATCAAAAGGGCCAAACGAACGGATTGCGACACGTAATTGCGCAATAATTTCAGCTGCACTTAAATTACGATTAAATCCTTGCTTGCCAGTTGAGCAGAAACTACAGTCTAGAGCACAACCAACTTGTGATGAAACACACAGGGTTTTACGACTCCCTTCTGGAATAAGTACCATTTCGATACTTGAACCGCCGTCCATACGTATAACCCATTTACGCGTCCCATCCTGAGAAATTTTTTCAAGAATCACTTCAGGTTCACGGATATCAGCCACCTCAGCAAGCTTTTGCCTGAGCACTTTACTGATATTGGTCATTTCATCAAAGCTACTAGCGCCCTGTTGATGAAGCCATTTTAACACCTGGGTTGCACGAAAACGTTTCTCACCTATAGACTCAAAAAATTCTTCAAGTTGCTGAGGCGACAAACCCAGTAGGTTAATTTTTTTTGGCTGATCAGACATGACCCGGTACCCGCAGTCTAATTAATAAAAGGCCGGTAAAAAGCCGGCCTACACTTGATGCAACGCGTTAGGCACCAAAAAAGTATTCAATTTCACGTACTGCTGAGGTAGCAGAGTCTGAACCATGCACTGCATTCGCATCAATAGACGTTGCGAAATCACGACGAATTGTCCCTTCAGCCGCTTCTTTAGGGTTAGTAGCACCCATCAGTTCACGATTAAGAAGAATAGCGTTTTCACCTTCTAATACCTGAACTACTACAGGCCCTGAGGTCATAAAAGCAACAAGATCAGCAAAGAAAGGACGCTCTTTATGCTCTGCATAAAACCCTTCGGCCTCCTCTTTAGAGAGTTGTTTCATCTGCATAGCAACAACTTTTAAGCCCGCTTTTTCAAAGCGACTAAGGATTTCTCCAATCACATTTTTTGCTACTGCGTCTGGCTTAATGATTGATAATGTACGTTCAACTGACATGCTTACAAGTCCCCACATAAAACTAAGGTCGATAAAGGGCGTCAATTATACGTGAACAAGAACCAAGAAAATAGACACACCCACAGATAGATTTAGTGCTTATGGGTAAGTGAGTGCTCATCCTGTAACTCACGGTGTAACAACGCCATTAGCTCCGCTTCCGGACGTCCTATTCCGCAAGACTTGACTAAATCATCTACACCCGCCCCCATTTCCATCAATCTCGCAGCTTGATTATAGGCCAGCACGCCCGGATCGCGATTTTCCAGCTCATGTTGCTTCTCGACAGCAATATCTAACTTTTGTTCCACTGTCATTAAGCGCTTTCCCATTCCGATTGAGCTACCCGTCATGCCTTGTATCTCATTCCTCAGTACATTGATTAGCACCTGATGACGCTTCTCTTGTCTTCGTATTCGTACCCATAAGAAAGTAGTCACCACCAGTGCAATGATTGAAAAAAACACCAGGGCTAATATCACCAGCCAGAGGTAGAGTGAGGCAGATGAAGCTTCCATTAGATTATCATCACCTCAAACTCGTCCAAGAGCTGATGTGTATCGATCACAGCACATCGGTGTTGCAAACAAGTACCATATAACCAAGCTCTTCTCTCTTTATCCAAGTTAAGATTAATCGCAGCATCAGGCAAGTCCACTGACTTGATAATTTGATTACAAGCCAAAGCCCACTTTCGGCCTTTGAGTATCAGAATATCCGTATAAGCGGCCTGATCAACTGAGTAACTTTCTGGGATCACCCAACGACCCGTATCGATCACTCGGATTAAATGATCGTCAGGACCAAAAGTACCTATAATCCAGTCGTGTTGCATGTCAATGCTCATGGTTAAGCTACTGATCTCTTGTGCACCGTCTACTTCATCCATCGGGATGGCAAGTTTAAGACCGTGAACATCAACCAATATACAGCGCACCCCCTCTGGCTCTGGCTCTGGCTCTGGCTCTGGCTCTGGCTCTGGCTCTGGCTCTGGCTCTGGCTCTGGCTCTGGCTCTGG
>SLCQ01000194.1 GCA_007125745.1 Nitrincola sp. | reverse complement strand
GAAGATGATCTTTGGCCATTAGAAGCCTCTAGCAAATTAAATGCAGAGTGGGAGTATCTTTGCTATTTAAGAGACTTGGGCAGAACAAGAACGGATCAATGGTTAACTGAGCATAAATCGTCTATCGGCGAAAAGAGTACCTTTAATCCTGATTGGCTTATGGAAGGATCGGTTAAATCCATCAGAAAGGAGTGTAAATCATGATTGGTTTACTGGGTGTCACTTTGGCACTGGTGTTACTCATCTTTTTTGCATATCGAGGTGTTAGCGTACTCTTACTCGGACCTATCATGGCGCTTGTCGCCACGCTTTTTGCCGTTGGCACACCTTTATTGGCGAGCTATACACAAGTCTTTATGGGTTCAGCAGGAAGCTTTATTACCCAGTTCTTCCCATTGTTTTTATTGGGTGCAATTTTTGGAAAGTTAATGGATGACAGTCGAGCGGCTGAATCGATTAGTCAAACGATTGTCGGAAAGTTAGGCTCAGAGCGCGCTATTTTAGCGGTTGTTTTGGCTTGCGCAGTACTGACCTATGGCGGTGTATCATTGTTTGTGGTGGCCTTTGCTGTCTATCCTATTGCGGCCGCACTGTTTCGACAGGCAGACATTCCTAAGCGACTGATACCAGCGACCATTGCACTGGGTGCTTTTACCTTCACCATGACTGCGTTACCGGGGACTCCAGCGATTCAAAACGCCATCCCTATGCCGCATTTTGGTACGACACCCTTTGCTTCACCTGTCTTAGGAATCATAACCGCAGCCTTTATGTTTGCCGTAGGCCAGTGGTGGTTGACACGTCAGGCTTCTTTAGCGAAAGCGGCGGGAGAAGGCTATGGAAATCATCAAGACCAAGCAGTGGACTTTGATAAAAAGCAACGTGAGCAAACATCAGGCGAGGGCTTTGATGTCTCCATGATAAAACCCGAGCAGACCTGCGAGCAATTACCACCTTTTGCATTATCCATTGCGCCGGTGGTATTGGTGATTGTGATGAATTACGTATTAAGCGCCCATCTGTTTCCACGTTTAGAAACAGATTATTTGGCCACATCACTTTTTGGCAACACTTCACTGGACTCTGTGATAGGTGTGTGGTCGATCATTACGTCATTAACCTTGGCAATATTGCTCTTAATCGCTACTAATTGGCAACGCTTAATCACCTTACGTCAAACATTAGATGATGGAGCTAATGCCTCTGTTTTACCAATTTTTAATACCGCAAGCCTAGTTGGATTTGGCGCAGTCATCGCTGCGTTACCCGCTTTCGATTTAATTAAATCTGCTGTCGAAAGCGTTGGTGGAGGTAATCCTTTGGTATCTTTGGCACTGTCGGTTAATGTGTTAGCAGGGGTAACAGGTTCAGCTTCTGGCGGTATGAGTATTGCGTTACAGACACTGGGTGCTGACTATCTTTTGCTGGCAAACCAATTAGGCATATCACCTGACTTGTTACACCGTGTGACCACTGTAGCTACTGGGGGGTTAGACAGCTTGCCTCATAATGGCGCCGTCGTCACTTTGTTAGCAATTTGCGGTTTAACTCACCGTGAAGCCTATAAGGATATCTTCATGGTTGCCGTACTGTTTCCCATCTTGTCGTTAGTATTACTGGTGACATTGGGCAGTTTATTTGGTTCTTTCTAAACCTGAACTGGATACGTATTATTAATACACAATACGTATCCTGTACTAAAAGGCTTAATCTAAACTAATAGGGCCCCATTCCGGGTATAGATCACCAGGGCCCAGATTATCAGCAAAGCATTCTCCGCCAAGTTGATGCATGACACCCCAAACCGCATTGAGTGCTGTCTGAACGGCGCCTTCTGCCCAGGCAGGCGTCCAACTAATATCGTCACCGGCAAGAAATAATCCTTTTTGCTGTGCAGGTAGATTCTCCTGCATAAAGTGACTATACATGCGATGGTTATAGCGGTAGTGTCCTGGTAAAGCCCCTTTAAAAGCACCTAGGAAATTGGGATCATCTTCCCAGCTGATCGTTATAGGATTACTGCGAATATGGCTTGCGATATCTACATCAGGATATATCTTTGATAAAGCACCTAATGCCAGTTGAGTACGTTGTTCAGCATCCAAAGGAAGTACTTTTAAGGCATCACTCATCCATGAATAACTTAAACAAATGACGCCAGGATGATCGTCACCATGGTCAAATAAGTAGGTGCCGCGTGTTAATCTATCAGTTAATGTCATCGACATAACATATTGATTAGTATTTGGAACTTTGTCTTTCCAGAAGGGGCGATCTACCATCACAAAGGTTTTAGCAGACTGCATATATCGTGTGCGATCCAGTGCCATCCACATAGGATGACTGAAAAGATTTTCCTCCGTCTCGATTGCTGTGGTCAGCAACCAGCTTTGACAGGTACAGATCACCGCCGCAAATTCATCGGTAGATCCACGCGTATCAGTCACTGCTAATTGTCCGCTCTGGCTATGGCGAAAAATACCTTTGGCACCCGGTCGCGGGGCACCTTGGTTTAGCGATCTGAGGGAGGTTCCTTGAGGCCAAAAGTCTATCTGCTTAGGCTGATGCTTCCACAAGCGTTGTGGAAGTTGCTCAACACCACCGACAACAAGGTGTTGATCGCTATCACAACCGGTGACATTAACGCGCAGAATTTCCAACATGGTGTTAGAAAAATCAGAATCCCAGCCGCCTGTACCAAAACCAACTTGACCGAACACTTCACGATGTCGAAAGCTTAGTTTTTTAAAAGCTGAGGATGTGCTGATAAAGTCATAAAAAGTACGTTCGTCCCATTGTTTTACAATAGGGTTCCAAATCTCTTTAATGGTTTTTGAGTCACGACGTTGAATGGCGTTTTGTAGGTCACTAAAGCGCGCACCTTCTTCGAGAGCACTGTCATATGCATTGGCAACTTCTTGAAATATTTCAGGTAAGTCTTTTAGTGTTTCAGCATAGTAACGCTCACCCTCCAGTTCTATAACCGTAGAACCTGCGGCCGGGGTTAACGGGTTAGGGAAGGGGTGCGTATCAAGCTCCATCGCATCAATGTAGTGATAAAACGCTCGGGAAGAGCGTGGAAAGCGCATACCGCCAAGCTCAGCAACCACCTGATCATTGCCATCAAAGTGGGCTGAGCGTAAACGCCCCCCTAGTCGTCCTGCTTCGTAAAATACGGGATGTAAGCCCAGCTTCATTAATTCATAACCACATACCAAGCCCGCGATACCCGCACCCACAATCGCAATCTTAGTTCCCTGCATTTCAGGTGGAATGGAGCCTAGGCCTTTAGGATGTTTCAACCATTCATCGTAAGCAAAGGTGAAATCGGGACCAAACATAGAAAAGGGGGCTTCAGACATCGTTATCTCCTGTATACAGATCAAGCCGGCGATCTTCCCAATAGCTTAACTGCTGACGAACCTGTTCAATCATGGGTAAATTAATATCAGCAATGACCAGCGTTTCTTCATCACTCTTAGCCTGAGCAAGTCGTTGACCGTCGGCCGCACAGATGGATGAGTAGCCGCAATAATGTAGATGATCTCCCAATCCGGTGAAATTGGCATAGGCAATCGCCAGCGTATTTTCCATGGCACGTGTAGGAACCATGTGCGTAGCCACCTGATGAAAAGGATACATATTAGCAGTCGGTACCAATAGCAGGTCACATCCCAGCTGACGATGTAAGCGTACCAATTCAGGAAACTCTACGTCATAGCAGATTGCTAAGCCAAGCTTCAACCCACCGTAATATAGGGGTGTATTTACCTGATTTCCTGGCTTAAATCGCTCTTTATCTAGCTCTCCAAAAAGGTGGGTTTTACGATAGGTTTGTAAAATTTCACCCTCTGGTGATATAAACACTAGGCTGTTATAAAAATCATCTTGTGCGTCTTTTTCAGCAAAACCGATCACTAAAGCTAATTGGTGTTGTTTAGCCAGTTGACACATAGCATTAATTTTTTCGCTTTGATGAATGTCGAGCGCCTCGGTGTGTAACCGATCCAAAGTGATTTCGTAATCACTGATGGCCATTTCAGGTGTGACAAGCAGGTCGACCTGCTGTTTTTTTGCGGCGATACACAAATCAGTCAGTCCTGTTAACTGATCATCAATTAAGGCTTTAGGCGTTATTTGTGCCAGCGCAATACGCATAGATGTCCTTCCTAGTGACTATAGACACCTATAGCTTAGTTCAAAAACAGCTTGTCAAAAACAATGAGTCTTTTATTGCTAATATACTAGGGGAGAACCACGCGAATTGCTAAACCGATCAGTACAACTCCAGTGAGTTGTTCAATGCGTTTCATGTGCAGACGCAACCAATTTAAAAGATGCGATTGAGAAAACAGCAGGGCAACCAGGGTGTACCATAGGCCATCAACGACTGCTACCGTAAGCACCATAATGACTTGGGTTTGCACAGACTGATCCACTGTTACAAATTGAGAAAACAAAGCCGCAAAGAAAACAGCCAGTTTTGGGTTCAATAACGAGATTAAAGCACCCGAGCGTATAGCCCCCCAGTAGTTTTGTTTAGATCCTGCCTGAGTATTAAAATGAGGCGTGGAGGCAAAACGTAGTGCGTTAAAACCCATCCATACTAAATAGACTGCTCCCATCCAGCTAAGCATCTGATACGCAATTGGGTTTTGACTGACGAGTAAGCCTAGCCCCCATACGGTTGCAATCGCCCAAAGACCAACGCCCGTGGCATGGGAAACACCCGCTAAAATGCCGTGAGCCCGACCATTACCAATCGTTTGTCGTAGCACAACAGCTAAGCTAGGCCCTGGAGACATAGCGCCTAAAATACAGATCAACAGCAGTGACAGCCACAGCATTAGAGACATGTTTAAATACCTTCGCTTAGAGCGCAAACTAGAGTCGGTTTACGCCTCATGATATTGTGTCCGAAAACAAAAGGGGAGTTCATGAAAACCTATGTTCTGATTACTGGCTGTTCCAGTGGTATTGGTAAACACTGCGCCCTACGTTTGCGAGAAGAAGGCTATCATGTCATCGCTACGGCACGCCAGTTAGAGGATGTTATCAGTCTTAAGGAAGAAGGGTTTGTCGCCTTCCAACTTGACCTCAACTCTTCTGAGTCCATTCAAACAACCTTGGAACAGATTCTTGAGCATACCCAAGGTAACATTGATATACTGTTCAATAATGGTGCCTATGGGCAACCGGGAGCAGTAGAAGACCTTACGCGAGACGTGTTAAAAGCACAATTTGAATGCAATTTTTTTGGTACGGTTGAGTTAACGAACGAGGTGATCAAAATAATGCGCCAACAGGGGAAAGGGCGCATAGTGATGAACTCTTCTGTGCTAGGGTTTGTCGCAATGAAGTACCGTGGTGCTTACAATGCCTCGAAGTATGCGTTAGAAGGCATTACCGACACCTATCGACTGGAACTTAAAGGGAGCGGGGTAGACATGGTATTAATTGAACCCGGCCCCATTGAAAGTCAGTTTAGAAAAAATGCACTGAATGCGTTCAAGCAAAATATAAACATTGAGCAAAGTGCGCATAAATTATCCTACACTGCAGTGCTTGATCGTCTGGGCAATGAAGCGCCAAAGTCAGGGGATTTCACATTACCACCGGAAGCGGTTTATAAAGCACTAAAGCAAGCGCTCGAAAGTCCAAAACCTAAAGCTAGATACTATGTCACACTGCCTACTTATCTATTTGGATTTCTTAAACGAGTCCTACCGACCCGATGGTTAGATAGCATCCTGAGTCGGTCTTCTGGGTAAGCGTTTATATATCAGTGTAAAATTCCTTGGCTACGCAAGTAGTCATCATAGCTACCGCTAAAATCCACAATACCTTCAGGTGTCATCTCAAGAATTCTCGTGGCCAAAGATGAGACAAACTCACGGTCATGACTGACGAAAATCAGGGTGCCAGGATAATGCTCTAACGCAAGATTTAAGGCTTCAATGGATTCCATATCCAAGTGATTGGTTGGTTCATCCATTAACATCACATTGGGTTTAATGAGTGTTAATTTGCCAAACAACATGCGTCCTTGCTCACCACCTGAGATCACTTTGACTGATTTGTGTATATCATCACCTGAAAAAAGCATGCGGCCCAAGGCCCCACGGATAGCTTGTTCACCTGCTGTCGTCCATTGAGACATCCACTCAAATAACGTAGCCGGATTGCTGAAATCGTCAGCATGATCTTGTGCAAAATATCCCACTTCGGCTGAATCGGTCCATTTAACTTCACCCGCATCCAGCTTCAATTTGCCTGCCATACAGTTGAGCAGGGTAGATTTACCTATACCATTGGGCCCTATAATGGCAACACGTTCACCTGCTTCTATTTTCAAGTTCATCCTGGTAAACAAAGGGTTGGCATCAAAGCTTTTGGTTACATCAATCAGTGTGACCGCCTGACGATGGAGCTTCTTTTGTTGCTCAAAGCGAATAAATGGGCTGACGCGACTGGAAGGTTTGACCTCTTCGAGTTGGATTTTATCGATCTGGCGTGCACGTGAAGTCGCTTGCTTGGCTTTGGAAGCGTTAGCAGAAAAACGACTTACAAAGGTTTGTAATTCAGCAATTTGCGCCTTTTTCTTAGCGTTATCTGACAGCAAACGTTCTCGCGCTTGCGTTGCCGCCGTCATATATTGATCATAATTGCCAGGAAACAAACGCACTTCACCATAGTCCAAATCAGCCATGTGAGTACAAACCTGATTCAAAAAGTGACGATCATGGGAGATGATCACCATAGTACTATTTCGCGCAACTAATATGCTTTCTAACCAGCGAATCGTATTAATATCCAAGTGGTTAGTCGGTTCATCTAGCAGTAATACATCAGGATCTGAGAAGAGTGCCTGGGCGAGCAATACGCGTAGTTTCCAACCTGGGGCGAGGGCGCTCATCAAACCAAAATGCTGCTCAATCGGAATATCCAAGCCTAAAAGCAATTCACCCGCACGAGACTCTGCTGTATAACCATCCATTTCTGCGAACTCAACCTCAAGTTCAGCAACGGTCATGCCATCCTCTTCAGACATTTCTGCTAAGCCGTAGATACGATCTCGCTCAGCTTTCACTTTCCACAAGGCTTCATGACCCATGATCACAGTATCTATAACCGTATAGTCTTCATAAGCAAACTGGTCTTGACGTAGCTTACCCAGACGCGTATGGGGTTCTAACATTACTTGACCGCTACTAGGATCAAGGTCACCACCTAAAATTTTCATTAAGGTTGATTTGCCACAGCCATTAGCGCCTATTAAACCGTAGCGATTTCCATGACCGAATTTTACGGAGACATTTTCAAACAGAGGAGCTGCACCAAATTGCATGGTGAGATTAGCAGTAGAGATCAAAGTAGAACCTTTAAGAATAGGGCGAAACGTATCGCGGAACGAAAAGCGGCGATTATACAGGTGGAATGCACAACTGACTATGATGATTAGTTATCGTTCAAAAACCATAACTAACCTCATCCTCCACCTTTTATTCATCTGGGGCGGAGGAGTACACTAGTTATCAATAGATGGATTGAACTGATAAGGTCCTCGCTCATGTATCCACTAAAAAGGCTATTTTATAGATGACATACAACCCGCCCTATATGATTACGCCACAGATACTTCGACAGATATCACATATCAGTGAAAGTATTGGGCTCAGTGCACAGCCAAATCTTGGCATGACTGTCGAGCCCAATCATCGCTGCTGGCTCAGCCTGAGTTCCACACCGTTACCCAAGCACAAGACAATATTCCAGCCAGGTTCAGAAGATTGACCCATCAATGAGGTTAAATCTAAAAAGCCAGTATCCTTGGATAGTGATGGTTCATCTAACTGATTATCCGACAGGCGCTTTCGCCAATTGCAGAAACTGGCATAACCAACATCATGCTGTTTACAGAATTGAGCTGCGGATAGACCACTGGCCTGTTGCTGGTCGATCAATGCTTGCCACTGTGCTGATGTGCGGTGCTTTTTCATATCGGTAACCTCGTTCTTGAAAGTCAGAGGCTACTGTAAATTTAAAAATAGGCTTGCTCTAGGACGTCTTGCTTTGAACGCTTACGTTGTAATTCCT
>SLCQ01000271.1 GCA_007125745.1 Nitrincola sp. | reverse complement strand
GCAGGGACTTATACATTTAAGAGCCGAAGGACTGTCGGTTCCTGCCAGCTGAGGCGGTGTAAATCCGGCAAATCGTCGGTTACTGCCTATGACGTTGGAAGCATCGCCCGCCAGGGCGGTGAGCAGTCACCCTAGGAAAAGCTTGTAGGCTTCATTCTCTGTTTCTTCTGAGTAGCTATAGCCGACTTCTTCCAGAAAAGCGGGTACTAAGTGTCTTTCCTCTACAGGGACCTGCATCCCAAGTAGTACACGTCCATATGCCGCACCGTGATTTCGGTAATGAAACATAGAGATATTCCAACGCCCTCCCATTTTGCTTAAAAACAGCATTAAAGCGCCAGGCCGTTCAGGGAATTCGAACCGGTAGATTACCTCATCGTTAAGGCTTGCGGGTGCATGACCTCCGACCATGTAACGAATGTGAATCTTAGCCATTTCATTATCGGTTAAGTCGACACAGTCTATCTGATGATTTGCCAGTGTTTCCAATAGCTCTTGGCGTCCACCGTTATTGGGCTTGATTTGTACCCCAGCAAAGACGATGGCTTCTTGATCATCACCATAACGATAATTGAACTCGGTAATATTACGCTTACCCAGTGCTTTGCAAAAGTTCTTAAAGCTACCTGGGTGTTCAGGTATCTTGGCTGCAATTATAGCTTCTCGCTTCTCACCCAGTTCAGATCGTTCAGCGATATGGCGAAGACGATCAAAGTTAACATTTGCACCGGAATCTATAGCAACCAAGGTTTGTTGTGTTGCACCTGTGAGTTCTACATACTTTTTGATTCCTGCAACACCAAGTGCACCTGCTGGCTCGCACACAGATCGCGTATCATCAAAAATATCTTTTACAGCAGCACAAATTTCATCTGTAGTGACTGTAATCACTTCATCAACAAACTGCTGTGCCAACTCAAAGGTGTGCTCTCCTATGCGAGCTACAGCAACACCGTCCGCAAATAAACCTACTTGGGGTAATGTAACTCGTTCCCCTGCTTCAAGAGCAGCTTTTAAGCAAGCGGCATCTTCAGGCTCTACACCAATAATACGCGTCTCAGGACGGAGATATTTGATATAAACAGCAATGCCTGCAATTAAACCACCTCCTCCAACAGGGACAAAAACAGCATCGATATGACCGCTATGCTGGCGTAAGAGCTCCATAGCAATGGTACCTTGACCCGCGATGACGTCTGGATCGTCAAAAGGGGGGATGTAGGTCATGCCTTTTTCGTCCATCAGCATACGTGCATGTGCTTGGGCTTCATCAAAGGTGTCACCATGCAATACCACATGGCCACCTCGAGCGCGCACACTGCTGACCTTAATGTCTGGCGTTGTTTTGGGCATGACAATCGTTGCTTTGACACCCATAGCTTTAGCTGACATCGCTAAGCCTTGAGCGTGATTCCCGGCGGAAGCGGTAATCACGCCTGCCGCCTTATCGGATTCACTTAATTGCGCCATCCGGTTATAAGCACCGCGAAGCTTAAATGAAAAAACTGGTTGTAAGTCTTCTCGTTTAAGTAAAATTTGGTTGTTGAGGCGAGCAGATAACGCAGGTGCCTCATCCAGTGGCGTTTCGATTGCTACGTCATAGACGCGTGCTTCCAGAATTTTTTTGATATACCTGTGTGCCATAACGAACGCTGTAAAACCTGTATAAATAATAAACGGGGTAGTGATGGTATCGGCTATGATGCTTAACGTCTATAAGCTAGAGGTTGGAGCGCGTATAATTCAGTATATCTGTTCACATTAAAGAGTAAGAACCATGAATCAAGATGAGATGAAACGTGCTGTAGCCATTGCTGCCGTGGAAATGATACTGCCCAAATTAGAGCGTCAGTCGATCATTGGTGTTGGAACAGGATCAACAGCAAACTTTTTTATTGATGCTTTGGCAAAGCATAGAGATGAATTTGCAGGTGCTGTGGCCAGCTCTGAAGCCACAGCCGCACGTTTGCGCCAACATGATATAGAGGTCTACGACCTAAACTCGGTGTCGCAACTTGAGTTTTATATTGATGGGGCAGATGAGTTTGATAATGGATTTAATTTGATTAAGGGAGGCGGCGCTGCCTTAACACGGGAAAAAATTGTCGCTGCGGTCGCTAAAAAATTTATATGCATTGTTGATGAAACTAAAAAAGTGGATGTCTTGGGTCGCTTCCCTTTACCCATTGAAGTCATTCCTATGGCACGTTCTTATGTCGGGCGCCAGTTAGCGGCGCTGGAGGGACAGCCTGCCTACCGTGAAGGAGTCGTGACCGATAACGGTAATATTATCATTGACCTTCATGACGTCGAGATTCTTGATCCTAAGGTATTTGAACGACATCTGAATAATATCGTAGGCGTGGTGACCAATGGCTTGTTTGCAAACAGGGGAGCCGATGTTATTTTGATGGGTACGCCTCAGGGCGTTCAGACCCTGAAGCGTGATTGAGCTTCAACCCTTGCGCAGTAGTTGATAACACTGGCTAAGACTCAGTCGGCGCCTGAGTGCTAGGCCGCTTAAGATAAAGAAGAGTGTGGATGCAAGGGGTAGCAGTATCCACATTCTGACATGCAAGGTTGGCTCAAGGTTCAATAAGTGAATATAGAGCAAGGTAAGTGTTAATTCGGCAGTGATTACGGCTAAGGTGCCGCATACTAACCCTAATAGCATTAGCTCTAGCAAGTCCAGCTTTTGCGTCTGATCCGCTGTTGCGCCCAGAGTTTGAAGCAAAGCGCTTTCGTATCGGCGTTGTTGGAGTGCTTGATGTAACGTCAGTAGCATCAGTAGCGCACCACAAAACAGAGTCAGGCCTAGAATAAGTGCTGAACTGTCACCTAATCGCGCTAACCAAGTGGCAATTTGATTGAGTAACTGGCCTATGTCGATCAGCGTCAAGGATGGGAACTCACGGATGAGCTGAGATGCCAAGGCTTCTCGTTCATTATCCAAGCGGAAGCTGGTAATAAAGGTAGCAGGCATTTCTTGCAATGCGGCGGCATTAAAAATGACATAAAAGTTGGGCTGGAATGAGGTCCACTCTACCGCTCTTAAGCTGGTAATGCGTGCATCTATCTCAATGCCACCCATGTTAAAGCCAAGTATATCGCCGGGTACCAGTCCTAACACTTCGGCCATTTCCTGTTCAACCGATATTTCTGGCTGATCAGTATCACTGTCCCACCAATGACCCGCCACTATCTCATTATGTGACGGTGGGGTATCACTCCAGCTTAAATTTAGCTCACGGTTGAGCGTATTGTGCTCAAGCTGTTGTGGGTCCATTTGTGCATGAATAGACTGACCATTCAGGGTGGTAACGCGCCCACGAACCATAGGGTAGAGTTCGCTATCAATTTTGTTTTGATCCAAAAACGACTGTAAGGGTTCGGTTTGCCAGGGTTGAATGTTGATGACAAAGTAGTTGGGTGTGTTATCCGGAATTTGTGTTTGCCAATCAGCCAACAAATCGGTTCGGCTGATCCACACAAGGCTTAGGAGCGTCATCAATAAGATGACAACACCAGCTTGCAAGCGATGCCAGCGCTTTTGTTGCTCTAGTCGCATCCGTAACAGTCTGCCGAGTAACAGTTTATTCGCCAATGGCCAAGCTAAAAGTTTGAGAAACAGCTGAGCCACCCAACCGAACAATGCACCACCCACTAAAATCAGTAATAAAAGTGTCAGAGCGGCGAGCGGTGCCCCTAAAAACATTAATAGAAAAGTAGCGAGTAGTGCAAAGCAACTTAACTGTATCAATAAAGCATGTTTATCCTGCCCTATGATCTCATCTCTAAAGAGCGAGGCAACTGAAACTTTTGATAGCTGAAGTATCGGCGGTAGCCCAAGTAAAATTAACAGTGCAAACCCCATCGCGGGTCCACTAAAATATCGCCAGAAAGCGGGTGTAGGTAAGGCTTCTGGTAAGAGTTCAGCTAACCAGCTCAGTATGAGTTGCTCAAGCGCAATGCCTGTTAAGGTGCCTAATATGGATAAAAGCGCCCATGCAATCAGCAATTGATATAGGTAGAGCGACACCAAGTCCTTGCTGTTTAGCCCTAAACTGAGTAGTAAGGCACAGCGTTTATGTTGACTGTGGCTGAAACGACGTAAGCTGAGGAAAATGGTTAAAGCTGATAAGAGTAATGCAATGAGTGATGTTAGTTTGAGGTAGTTGAGCGCACTTCCCAGGGCCGCTCCGGTCATAGGTTGGTCGGCTTGAAGGCTGAACAAACGCTCTTCATCACCCAAGGATTCACGCCACTGCAACTCTAGTCCTTCAATGAGCTGTTCATCACCAGCCATGAGTAATCGAAATTCAGCTCGACTACCTGGTGCGAGAATGCCAGTTGCTTCTAGGTCATCTTGATGCATGATGAGCTGGGGGCTAAAACTTCGTAATCCAGAACCTCTATCTGGAGAGCTCAGCATCATCGCCGTAATGGTAAACTCACTGTATCCCAAGGTAATTTGATCACCGATATCCAATTCAAGTTGGGATAAAACACGTGCTTCTACCCATACTTCGCCAGGGTCGGGTTGGGATTGAGCTAGATCAGGCTGGGTGCGAATCTCACCTCTGAGAGGGTAGGGGCTCATGGCGGCTCTGACGGAGACCAGCATCATTTCATCATCAGCATGTAGCATGCTGGGGAACTGAACAACTTGGGTAGTTTGTACGCCATGTCCTTCAGCTTGCTCTATTCGCTCTAGATGAATAGGGCGTTGGCTAGTGAGAACTAAGTCAGCTCCTAGCATGGCAGCGCTTTCACGCAATAAACCGCGTTCAAGCCGGTCGCCTAATAAGGCTAATAGTGTCGCGAGAGCTATGGCGATCCAAGTTGCAAATAACAAAGCTCTCCACTCAGCGGTCCTCGACTGAGATCCTAGTTGACGAAAAAGAATTAAATTAAATCCTTTCATGTAACTGTCCTGAGTGAAGCGTTACACAGCGCTGGCAACGCGCAGCTAGGTCTGCATCATGTGTAATAAGTATCAGTGTGGTATTTTCTTGCTGATTGAGCGCGAAGAGTTGGTTGATGATTTGACTCCCTGTTTCTTCGTCCAGATTACCCGTGGGTTCATCCGCGAATAGCAATGAAGGGCGCGTAGCAAAGGCTCTCGCAATTGCCACGCGCTGTTGCTCTCCTCCAGAAAGCTGAGCTGGATAGTGATCGATGCGGTTTTCTAATCCTACTTGAGACAGCCAGTGTTTTGCTTCGTCAATGGCTTGATGATTGCCTTGGATTTCAAGTGCTAGGCGCACGTTATCAAGCGCGCTGAGCTCAGGAAGTAGATGGAATGATTGAAAAATAAAACTGATCTCTTTAGCCCGAAGTGCGGCACGTGTGGTGTCACTCATCTCAGCTAGTGACTGCCCCGACAGTAATATCTGGCCAGTGCTTGGTTGGTCAAGACCAGCCAGTAAGCTCAATAGCGTTGACTTCCCTGCTCCGGAACGACCTACAATGGCAAGTGTCTCACCTGCATGCACAGTTAGGTTTAAATCGTGAAATAGCTCAAGTCGTTGGTCTTGTGTTGCAAACCATTTTGCGACATTCTGAGCCTCTAATAGAATTTTTTTGCTGGTCGGGAGCGTCATGCGTTATCTCATTTCCGTATTATTTATGATATCTACAACGTTACAAGCGAATACAATTCTGGTGTTTGGGGATAGTTTATCTGCCGCCTATGGTATACAGCCAGAAGAAGGTTGGGTCGCCTTAATGGAGCGAAAACTAGACACAGAGCGGTATACCTTAATTAACGCCAGTGTCAGCGGCGAAACGACCGATGGTGGATTAACACGTTTACCAGCACTACTCGATCGTCATAATCCTCGTTACCTAGTGTTGCAACTTGGCGCTAATGATGCGCTACGAGGGCTTCCCATTCAACGTATACATCAAAATCTAATAGAACTCGTTACGCTTGCGCAAGAGGCTGAGGTGCAGGTTCTCATTATTGGAATACGTATACCACCCAATTATGGACCTCAATATACGGAATCCTTTTTCAATTTATATGCTGAAGTAGCTGACCAGTTTGATATCATTCGAGTTCCATTTTTGCTCGAAAATGTTGCACTGGACTGGAATCTAATGCAGTCTGATGGCCTTCACCCGAATGCAGAAGCGCAGCCTATCATCTTGGATAATGTTTGGCCTTATGTAGAGTCACTTTTGTACAAAGCGGAGTGATGTAAAATAGAATAGTAATGGACTTCACAATGACTAAAAGCCCAAAAAATACTTTTTTAAAGACCCTAGCTGTCATCTCTATCACTTCGCTGATCAGTGCATGTAGCAATGTACAAATTCCTGGTATGGGAGGGAGGGATGCTTCACCAGATCAGCAACCCGCTTCTACTGAGGTTATGGCACCACCCCTGATTACTGCATTGGACTGGGCACCAAACTACACGCAACCCATCCGCTACCTTGAGGCTCAATTGCGTGACCAAAACGATCAGCAAGTTAAAACCCAGACCATTACTCAGATAGCCTTTCTTTACGATGCACAACTCTATGTGATTTTTCATGAGTTGCTAGATTATTTGCCTGATACAGCTCGTGTTCGGGAAATTGATCAGCAAAATGAATGGTTAGATTCGCGTCAGAATGCTGTCAGTGAGGCCTTTACACAACGAGGTGGCGGTGATCTGGGGGCTTATCATGCAGCGGATATGTTTATCGCGCAGACTCGCCAAAGAACAGCACTTATTGAAGAGCGGTTAGCACGCGTAAAAATTGATTGAGTGATGTTATGAAAAACTAAGGGCCATGCATGTTTGCATGGCCCTTATGACATTGAATCGCACAAAGCACTTGAGCGACTCGTCGCTAAGTGCTTAGTCTATTAGGCCGCAAAGTTCTGATTTGCAAATTCCCAGTTAACTAAAGCCCAGAAACCTTTCAGGTAGTCAGGGCGAAGGTTACGGTAATCGATGTAATAGGCATGCTCCCAAAGGTCAACGGTCAAAATAGCTGTTTGACCATTAGTCATAGGGGTGCCAGCATTGCTGGTATTGGTGATCTCTAAAGAACCGTCTGCATTTTTCACCAACCAGGTCCAGCTGGAACCAAAGTTATTAACAGCTCGGTCGTTGAACTCTTCCTGGAACTTCTCGAAAGATCCCCACTTGGCATTGATTGCATCAGCAAGTGCACCGGTTGGCGCACCACCACCGTTGGGTGATAAGCAGTG
The DNA here is from genome assembly GCA_007125745.1 of Nitrincola sp. GTDB lineage: Bacteria > Pseudomonadota > Gammaproteobacteria > Pseudomonadales > Balneatricaceae > Nitrincola. The sequence goes on along the minus strand of SLCQ01000271.1, from coordinate 930 downwards.
CCAGTAGAAAGTATGATTCCAAACCTGAGCAGCGTTGTTGAAGACAGGGCCAGCAGGTGCAGCCTTGATAATCTCTTCTAGTGTTTTGCCTTCAAACTCAGTACCAGGAACGAGTCCATTGAGTTTAACCACATAGGTGTTATGGTGTTTGCCATGGTGAAAATCCAGTGTTTCTGCTGAGATGTGTGGTTCAAGAGCATCTTTTGCGTAGGGTAGAGCTGGTAGTTCAAAACTCATAGTCTGATCACCTTATTATTAATGAATGTATGACAGGGTTTACAAAGATTACGAACGCAGTGTTGCAATCATAGCACTGAATCTTGCATCTATCATGATACAAAAAGTGTGCGTTTAGCCCCCGAATGTTGATCAATAACATCCTTGGGGCAGAATGAAAAAATACAAGGCTCCAATACTTTTATCGTACTTTAGCTTTGTGTGGATACGTTGAAATTGGAAATCCAGATGGGTTTAGGGCATGCCAGTGCGATTAAACTTGGATTGGTTGTGCTTGCTTTAGTGTTGTAATGCAGTGAGCAAGCTTCTGGTAGCTGTAAAATAGTTCCTCCAGCGGCCTCAAGAATGGCTTGAGCGGCGGCTGTATCCCATTCGCTGGTAGGTGAAATTCTCAGATATAGATCGGCTTTGCCTTCTGCTATGTGACAAAACTTGAGTGAACTTCCTAGGGATTGGCTCTCTATCTTCTCAAAAATGCCTTGGTCGATGAGTTGGTTTAGGGCTTCTTGCTCGAAATGGCTGTGACGGCGGCTCGTTAATAAAATGCACTCTTTTGATCTTGGTCTGACCGATATGCGTTGAGCTGAAGAGTCGTTTTCACTTTTCCACGCCCCCAATTGCTCACCTCCCCAATAGAGTGTTTTGCTCGCGGGTGCATAGACTAGGCCCAAGATAGCACGTGACTGATGGATC
>SLCQ01000068.1 GCA_007125745.1 Nitrincola sp. | reverse complement strand
GATCAGAACTTTTCGACCAAGGCAGGTGCGCAACGCATCGCCTCTGAACTGGGGATTGCCTTGGTGATTCCAGATACTAGTCCTCGTGGGGAAGGAGTTCCTGATGATCCAGAGGGGACTTATGATTTTGGCCTAGGTGCAGGTTTTTATGTGAATGCCACCCAAGAACCTTGGGCGAAGCATTATCAAATGTATGATTATATCCTACAGGAGTTGCCTGCACTGATTAATGCAAACTTTCCGGTCAATCCAAACCTTTGGTCGATTATGGGGCACTCGATGGGTGGTCATGGTGCTTTAATAATCGCCTTACGCAATGCTCAACGTTTTCAATCGGTCAGTGCATTTTCGCCTATCGTAAATCCGATGGAGTGTCCTTGGGGGCAAAAAGCCTTTAGTCATTATCTGGGTGAAGATCGTGAAAACTGGCGATTATACGATAGTGTTGCGTTAATCACGTCAGGCGCAACACCTGTGCCGATGTTGGTGGATCAAGGCACAGCAGATGGCTTTTTAGCAGAGCAGTTAAAAACTGATCATTTGATTCAAGCATGTCAGGCGCAATCTGTCGACGCCACTATACGTTATCAAGAAGGTTATGATCATAGCTTCTATTTCATCATGACATTTGTGGAAGAGCATCTACGCTTTCATGCCAAATATTTAGGCTTGTAAGCAGCGAATGCATGTTTAATCCGGGCTTACCGTTTCGTCGTTTTGGCGAAACGGTAAGGCTTTGCTTAATTCATATTGGATATGACGTAACTCTTGGGCTTCGTCTTTAACGAAGTTCTGAACCGCCTGAGCAAACCCGGCATCATCAATATGATGAACTGACCAAGTGGTTATGGGCTTAAACCCTCTAGCAATTTTATGTTCACCTTGAGCTCCAGGATCAAATCTGTTGAGTCCATGTTTAATGGCATACTCAATACCCTGATAGTAACAGGTTTCAAAGTGCAGTCCATCGAAAGCTTTTGATGCGCCCCAATATCGCCCATAGAGTGTTTGATGGTCTTTGAAAAATAAGGCACCAGCGACATACTCTTGTTGGTGGCAAGCAAAACAAAACAGTAGTTGCTCTCCCATACTGTCGATAAGCTCTTCAAAAAAACGCTTGGTTAAATAGCCGCGTCGACCTCGCTTAAAGTGGGTCATTTGATAAAACACCCAAAAACGTTCTAATGCGTCTGAATCAATCTCCGAACCAGTTACCCAGTGGTGCTGAATCCCCTGCTGTTGTACTTTGTGACGTTCTTTGCGCAGGTTTTTACGCTTGCGTGAACTAAAACAACTCAAGTAGTGATCAAAGTCTCGGTAAGCGTCATTACACCAATGATACTGTAAACCCATGCGAGCGGCGCACTGAGGGTAGTTCATATGCTCTTTTGTCGATTCAGGTACAAATAAGCCATGCCAGCTACTGGCACCTGTTTCAACAATAAGCTTTTGTATGGCTTCATGAAAAAGGCTTAAAGCTTCAGGTTCGGGTAAGCTAGACCCCATTCGTGGGCCTTGTGCAGGCGTGTAGGGAATGGCAGTGACCAGTTTTGGGTAGTAGTTCAATCCCTGACGGGCCCAGGCATCAGCCCAACTCCAGTCAAATACATACTCTCCATAGGAGTGATTTTTTATGTACAAAGGCATCACGCCAACAATAGTGTTGTGCTGATGAAGTGTCATGTGCATGGGTTGCCACCCCGTTTCAGCGGATACCGAACCAGAGTGTTCCAAAGCACGTAAAAACGCATGCTGTATAAAAGGGTAATCAGTTTGACAGAGTTGATTCCATTGTGATGCTGGTATCTTGTCTATACTGTCGTTAAAACTCACTGTGTACATAGGTTTCCATTCAATAGGTTGCTCTATATTTACGTTAGCAGATTAATGTCGCATTCTTATACGTAGTAAGACCTATTTCATATCATCAGGAGAAAGTAATGGACGAATTAGAGCTTGAATTTGTGCTTCACCCACAACTGGAAGCTGATACTTGGGTGGTCGGAGATTTTCCTTTGTGTCGATTACTACTCATGAAAGATGCCAACTACCCTTGGTTTGTGCTTGTTCCTCGGCGTGCAGGTGTCACAGAAATATATCATCTAGACCCTAAAGATAGGACTCAATTGATTGAAGAGTCATCGGCCTTGAGTGAAACGCTGGCCGATCTATTTATCGCTCGAAAAATGAATGTGGCAGCTTTAGGTAATATGGTCCCACAGTTACACCTGCATCATGTGGTGCGTTATGAAGACGACGTTGCCTGGCCGGGACCGATATGGGGTGTTGCTGAGGCCAAGGCTTATTCTGATGAGCAGTTGAATACTATTTTTAGAAAGTTGGAAGTTTTATTGGAAGGTGAGCTGGACTTTACCTTGGTTGAATCCGAATGATGGCATCACTTTCTGCTGGGTCCTGGTGATTGTTCATCAGCTGGATTAGCTTAGCTTGTTGTTGTTGAAGAAATTGTTTGAGTTCGTCCCCCTGAAGTGAAATTAGGGGTTGGCGAATAGTGTCCTGAGTGACCTGTATAAAACGATGATCCTGACTGACGATTTCAAGGGCGTTGGTTAAGATTTCCAGTTGTTCTTGAGGTAAATTCCTTGGCGCGAGTAGCAACCTGATAGATTGCATACCAAAGTCATAACCCAGCTCAGCTAATGTGGGTATGTTAGGGTAAAAGACTGAGGGTTTATCCCCGGTGGTTGCTAAAACAATCATCTCACCTGAATCGGTAAAGCGGCTATGTGTGCCACCGCTGAAGGCGATATCCACATCACCGGTAATCACAATAGGTGCCATTCCTGCACCACCAGAAACGGGAATGACTCTAATGCTAAATCCTTCAATGTCAGCAATTCTCTGCATGATTAATCGATCGGTTAAATTTTGAGATGCATACAGCACTTCCCCCTGAGCCCTGGCATAGTTTAAGAAACCATCCCAAGTGTTAAACGGAGCTTTAGCGCTGGTCACAAAGGCATGCTGGTCTGCCGATAGTGAACTGATATAAGTAAAATCATCTAACGAGTAGGAAACTTGAAGCCTGGCGGGGTAATCTGTGAGTGGAAAAGAGGGGGTAAACAATAAAATGTATCCCTCGTTTGTGCTGTCTGAAAGCATGGCGGTCGCAACACCCCCACCAAAACCGGGTTTGACTTGTAAAAACACGTTTTGTTGAAGCGTTTCACTCAATACTTCTGCCAATACTTCTGCTTGGGTATACAGGGTTCCACCCGGTTCAAAGCCCAGTAAAATATTGACTGGCTTACTCGGATAATCACTGGCCGATACGGATGAAAGCAGACCCATCCAGAGAAAGGTAAATATAGCAAAATTTTGTCTCAAAACAGCGTACTCACTTAGGTAAGTGTTCTATCTCTTTAATAGACTGCTTCAAGGTTGAGATAAAATGATTTCTTGAAGTCAGATGAGTTAAGAATATGTCACTTTACTGAAAATACAATACTTGCTTGTCTATATTCCACAGACAAGGCCTGTCAGATGAGCGAAATTCAGGTATAATTTCGCGCTTATTTGCTTTAACTGAGACCTAAACAGGAACCATAACCATGCGTAGCCACTATTGCGGCGATCTTCGTAAAGAACAGATTGGTCAAGAGATCACCTTATCCGGATGGGTTCATCGTCGTCGAGATCATGGCGGTGTCATCTTTCTAGATGTTAGAGACCGTGAGGGAATCACTCAGGTTGTATTTGACCCTGATCGAGAAGAAAGCTTTGCCTTGGCTGATAGTGTTCGCAATGAATATGTGATTGAACTGAAAGGGCTGGTCAGAGCACGCCCTGAGGGTACGGAAAACCCAGAGATGCCTACGGGGGCAATTGAAGTACTTGGTAAAGAATTAATGATTCTTAACAAGGCAGATACACCTCCCTTTCAACTGGATGATCATCAACAGGTGGGCGAAGATGTCCGTCTGCGCAGTCGTTTTATTGATTTGAGACGTCCAGATATTCAGCGCAAGTTGCGTTTTCGCTCTAAAATTACCCACTACATCCGTAATTATCTAGAAGAAAATGGTTTTCTAGATATAGAAACGCCCATCTTGACCCGTGCAACGCCAGAGGGTGCGCGTGATTATCTGGTGCCCAGTCGTACTCATGAAGGTCATTTTTTTGCATTACCTCAATCACCTCAGTTGTTTAAGCAACTCCTGATGGTGTCTGGCTTTGATCGTTACTATCAAATTGCAAAATGCTTCCGTGATGAAGATCTGCGTGCTGACCGTCAACCTGAATTTACCCAGATAGATATCGAAACCTCTTTCATGGATGAAGAAGGTATAATGGCGATTACTGAGCAAATGATTCGGGGTTTGTTTCAGGAACAGCTAGGTGTTGATTTAGGTGACTTCCCGCGTATGCCTTATTCTGAGGCAATGCAACGTTATGGCTCAGATAAGCCTGATTTACGTATCCCGATGGAACTGGTGGATGTTGCCGACTTGGTCGCGGGTGTCGATTTTAAAGTCTTTGCAGTACCGGCATCAGATCCCAAAGGTCGAGTCGCTGCCTTGAAAGTGCCCGGTGGTGCAGAACTAACACGCAAGCAGATTGATGATTACACCAAGTTTGTCAGCATATACGGCGCTAAAGGTTTGGCATGGATCAAAGTGAATGCCATTGAGACAGGTGCTGAAGGGCTTCAATCTCCCATCGTTAAGTTCTTGGGCGAAGAGGTAGCATTGCACATAATGCAACGCTTAAATGCCCAAAATGGCGATATTGTTTTCTTCGGAGCGGATAAAGCCAAAATCGTTAATGAGGCGCTCGGTGCATTACGCATTAAAGTGGGTGAAGACCTGAACATGCATCAATGTGAGTGGGCTCCACTGTGGGTTGTCGATTTCCCTATGTTTGAAGATGATGATAAAGGTGGTCTGACAGCGCTTCACCATCCATTCACATCACCTAACTGCACTGCTGATGAACTGATTGCATCGCCGGAAGGCAAATTGTCACGCGCATATGACATGGTTCTGAACGGAACCGAGCTGGGTGGTGGTTCTGTTCGTATTCATGATCAAGCTATGCAAAGAGCCGTTTTCAAAGTGCTGGGTATTTCTGATGAAGAGGCTGAAGAAAAGTTTGGCTTCTTGCTTAACGCGCTTCGCTACGGTGCACCACCACATGGAGGTCTAGCGTTTGGTCTAGACCGTTTAGTGATGTTAATGACGGGGTCGGCATCTATTCGAGAAGTGATTGCCTTCCCGAAAACACAAAGTGCGGCCTGCTTACTTACAGATGCACCTGGGGAAGTGAGTGCCGCTCAGCTTCGTGAACTGAACATTAAATTACGTAAAACACCTTAAGGTGTTTTAGGGTTGTTGATATTCAGTGACCTATTTACTTTAGGGGCTTGCGAGCCCCTTCTTTGTTAGTGAGGTAAGGTTAATGGCTGGTCATTCTAAATGGGCAAATATTAAACACCGTAAAGCTGCGCAAGACGCTAAGCGTGGAAAGGTGTTCACTAAGTTAATTCGTGAGTTAACCGTGGCCGCTAAAGAGGGCGGAGGTAGTGTCGAAGATAACCCTAGACTTCGGACAGCGGTCGATAAAGCGCTTGGCGCTAATATGAAAAAAGATACCATCGAAAAAGCGATACAGCGTGGCGCTGGTGGCGGTGATGGAGATAATTACGACGAACTGACCTATGAAGGCTATGGCCCTAACGGTGTAGCTATTTTGGTCGAGTGTATGACTGATAATGTCAATCGTACAGTATCTCAAGTCAGGGCAGCCTTCACAAAGCATGGTGGTAATTTAGGTACCAATGGCTCGGTTGCCTATCTTTTCGAAAAAAAAGGTCAAATAAGCTTCGATTCGGATATGGATGAAGACCAGTTGATGGAGGTGGCTCTGGAAGCTGGCGCTGAAGATATAGTGACTAATGACGATGGTTCAGTCGATGTATTTACAACGGTTGCTAGCTTTATGGATGTTAAACAGGCGATGCTTGATGCGGGGCTAGCCCCGGTTCATGCTGAGGTCGGAATGATCCCCTCCACATCGGTTGAGTTGGACTTGGACGGCAGTCAAAAAGCGCTCAAGTTGCTTGATGTGTTAGAAGATCTCGATGATACTCAAAATGTTTATCACAATGCCAACATACTCGATGAGGCGATGGTGTGATTTTTTTGGGTATTGATCCCGGCTCACGTATTACGGGTTACGGTGTGATTAATACCCTGAACGGAAAAAATGAGTATGTGGCGAGCGGTTGTATTCGTATCCGTGAAGGTGAATTATCAGAACGCTTGCAACAGGTCTATGCCGGGGTTACTGAAATCATTGAGCGTTACATACCTCAAGAGTTTGCTATTGAGCAAGTCTTTATGGCCCGTAATGCTGATTCAGCCCTAAAATTAGGGCAGGCTCGAGGTGTTGCTATTGTTGCTGCTGCCAATCAGTCGCTACCCGTTTATGAGTACTCTGCTCGAAAAGTAAAACAGTCGGTCGTGGGGTCGGGCGCAGCCGATAAGTCACAAGTCCAGCACATGGTTGCCAGGTTGCTTTGCCTACCTGGATTGCCTCAAGCCGATGCGGCTGATGCTTTGGCGATCGCGTTATGTCATGCACATGCACGCAGTAGCTTGCTCAGTGTCGCTGGGCAGCATTCGGGTAAGCGAGGGCGGTGGCGATGATCGGCTTAGACATTGAGCTAGAGCGTTTTGTATATTTTGCGGATCTTTTTGGCATTGCCGTGTTTGCTGTGACAGGTGTGTTGGCCGCTCGTGGAAAGCAGATCGATCTGTTTGGTGTCATGGTGCTTGCGCTGGCGACCTCGCTGGGTGGCGGCACACTTCGTGATTTAGCACTGAATGCTCACCCATTGATTTGGATTGCGGATCCTATACTGATATGGACAGCCTTGGGCGTTGCTTTCTTAACGTTTGGCTATTGCCGCTTCTTTCGTATGCCGAAAAGGGCGTTGCTCATTTTTGATGCTGTCGGCTTGGCGCTGTTTACCATTGCCGGAGCTGAAAAAGCGATTGCTTTGGGCTTTTCTCCGACCATTGCCGTTATAATGGGGATAAGTACAGGCTGTGCAGGTGGTATGATTCGAGATCTATTGACTGGAAGGATTCCAGGTATTCTTCAACATGAGGAGTTTTATGCCTCATGTGCATTAATCGGTGCAACCTTTTATGTCTTAATGCATGGTTATCTAGAGCCGAATCTTTTAGCTTTCCTGTCAATGGGGATTATTTTTGTGGTGCGTTTAGTAGCGATCTATTCAGGTTGGCGATTGCCAGTCTTTGTGGTTGCAGGAATTGATCGAACGCCTAGACGTGTATTGGGGTTTCGACGTAACGCTTGGACAGTTCACACGATAAAAAGGGATGATGAAAAAAAATGATAGGCTATTTACGTGGTCGTGTATTGGAAAAGCATCCTCCTTTTTTGATGTTGGATGTCTCCGGTGTGGGATATGAAATTGAAGCATCCATGAATACCTTTTACCGCTTACCTGATCTGGGGCTGGAGGCGGCTATTTATACCCATCTGGTCGTACGTGAGGATGCGCAACTCTTATATGGTTTTGCAGACCGCCAGGAGAGAAGTGTTTTCCGAGAGTTAATTAAAACCAATGGAGTGGGACCTAAGCTAGCATTAACAATTTTATCGGGAGCGAGTGTCGATGCTTTTGTTCGCTGTGTAGAGCATGAAGATGTAGCAACTTTGGTCAAACTGCCGGGCGTCGGAAAAAAGACAGCTGAGCGCTTAATTATTGAAATGAAAGATCGACTAAAAAATCTATCAGGACTCCCTTCACATCATCCGCAGTCGATCCCTTCTGCAACCTTGTTTGCCCAAACAGACAGCCCTGTTACTGATGAAAAACGCGAAGCCGAAACAGCACTGATTGCACTGGGATACAAACCTGCACAAGCATCAAAGGCGGTTGCAAGTGCATGTCGCTTATTGGCAGATGATGTGAGTGCTGAAGAGATTATACGTCATGCATTGCGCGGTATGATTAACTAACGAATTGGGCGATAACTGAACAGGCCAGAGTAGCAAAGATGATAGAAGCTGATCGATTTATCACCCCGATTGCAAGTAGTCCTGTGGAGGAAGTGCAAGATAAAACTGTGCGTCCACAAACACTTCAGGATTATGAGGGGCAGCCTGTTGTACGAG
>SLCQ01000241.1 GCA_007125745.1 Nitrincola sp. | reverse complement strand
TCACTTGTTAATGATCTCTGCTAGTGAGAGCTTTTTAGTAGAGCCGTTGGCTCACGTCATGGGTTTTGATGGGGTGATCGGAATTGAACCTGAATTAGATGATGGCCGATTTACTGGGAAACCCGTGTTGCCAATGAGCTATCAAGCCGGAAAAATACATCATTGTCATCAATATGCACAGCAGATAGATATGAAAGAGTGGCCATTGAGCTTTTATTCTGACTCTCATAATGACCTCCCACTACTCAACATTGTGGACCTACCGGTTGCTGTTAACCCTAACAAACATCTCGAAGAGGTCGCCAAAGCGCAGAATTGGTCAGTGATCAATTTTAAATTCTAGTAGGAATGTATCTAATCTACTCGTCACTAAACCTTAACCAAGTCTTTAAAGAACTGTCATTAAAGCTTTCTAAGATTGACGCACTGTCAAACTAACGGAGAGCGTCAATGACACAACTTACGAATAATTCAATCATTGATCACCATGATGGTGATGAACAGCTGAGCAATCATTCAAACAACCCCAGTTTTCAACAGGTTATTGAGAAGCGTATTTCACGTCGTTCAATGATGAAAGGAAGCTTGGGAACGGCGGCGATGCTTGGTTTTTTTGCCAGCACTGGCTATAGCGGTTTAGCGAATGCTGGAAGCAATCGTCACAGCCCATTATTGGGCTTTGATGCTATTCCTGTTGATGCCAGTGATCGCATCACTTTGCCGAAAGGGTATGTCCATCAAGTGATTTTGCCTTGGGGCGAGCCTATCTCTGGATCTATGCCACATTTTGATCCTTTGACCAACTCAGGTGAAGATCAAGCACATCAGGTCGGTAGTCATCATGATGGTATTCATTTTTTTCCCATTGAAGGGAGTGATCCATATGAAGGAAGTTCTGTCGACGGCTTACTGGTGATGAACCATGAATACATTGAGCCGCGTTTTATGCATGCATCTGCTCAAGGTAAAGAGCTGTCGCGCTCCGGTGTACCCTTGAAAGCTGATGGAACGCGTTATGCTGATGAAGTATTGAAAGAACTGCATGCTCACGGTGTCAGTGTTGTACGGATGAAAAAGCAAGCCAATGGTGATTGGGCTATCGAAGCTGATCCACGTAACCGCCGAATTCATGGCATGACCGAGATGGAAATTAGCGGCCCTGTTCGTGGTACCGACTTTGTAAAAACCAAGTTTAGTCCAGAAGGGACTCTTACGCGTGGAACACTAAATAACTGTGCACATGGTGTGACACCTTGGAATACTTATTTAGCGGCAGAAGAAAACTGGGCTCGTTACTTTATTAACCACGCAGAACAGCCACGTGAACAGAGCCGATATGGTGTATCGAGCGAAGGCAGTGGTCGTTATGCCTGGGAATTAGCAGACACTGGTGATGATGCTTATGTGCGCTTTGATGTCACCCCGAAAGCGGCATCAGCAACTGAAGATTACCGTAACGAAGTGAACGGTTTTGGCTGGATGGTAGAAATTGATCCTTTCAATCCTGAAGCACGCCCTGTTAAGCGTACCGCTCTCGGTCGCTTTGCTCATGAAGGTGTCGTGTTTCAGCCAACCGAAGAGGGCCAACCTGTGGTCTGCTATTCGGGTGATGATGCATGTTTTGAATATATCTATAAGTTTGTCAGTGCACAGCCGTCCCGTAAAGCCACGGCAGGTGGACATTTGTTAGATCACGGAACACTCTATGTTGCGCGATTCAATGAAGATGGATCAGGTGACTGGTTACCTTTGGTTTTTGGAATGGGGCCATTAACGCCAGAAAATGGCTTCCATTCCCAGGCCGATATCTTGGTCAATACACGTACCGCTGCAGATGCATTAGGTGCCACTAAGATGGATCGTCCAGAATGGGGTGCCGTGGATCCTAACACGTCTGAGGTCTACTTCACTCTGACCAATAACAATCGTAGAACTGAAGAGCAAGTAGATGCGGCTAACCCTCGTGCTGAAAACAACTGGGGGCAAATCATTCGCTGGCGTGAACAGGATGATCAAGTAGCGGCCAAACACTTTGAATGGAACCTGTTTGTGATTGCTGGCCCTGAGTCGGATTCGGAACTGGCAGGTAATAGCTTGGATGCAGGCAATATTTTCAACAGCCCTGACGGTTTGTGGTCGCAGATCCGGTAAACAATGTTATTCGTCGTTTCTTGGTTGGCCCTATTGGCCAAGAGATCACGGGAGTGGTCACCACTCCAGACCAAAAAACCATGTTTATCAATGTTCAGCATCCAGGCGCCACCACAACTGCCGAAGACTTTGCACAGGGCGGATTGGTGAGTCATTGGCCACATGATGGTGCACTCTATCCACGTTCTGCGACGGTTGTCATCAGCCGAGAAGATGGCGGTGTCATCGGGAGCTAAGCAAGTGTTTTAACGGACGTATTGCTCAGGTGCAAGGACGCACCAACCGACTAACCTGAAGCCTTATCCTAATGCTATGCTTACATTATCAATCTGTGTTGTGAGCGGTGGCATGATCTTTCGACTTAAGCCTTTTTTCTTATCGCCTTGGAGTGTGTTAGTCACGCTACTCTTTTGGGCCGTCATTGTTTATATGAGTTTTATCAACCGCTCGCTCATGCTAGATAAGATTGAGTTAGAAATGGCGCGCTTTAAAGGTGAAACGGTTTTCCACTTGATTCAGACAACTCGACGCTGGAATACCCTTCATGGCGTTGTGTATGTACCAGAAACCGAAGACACCCCCCAAAACCCTTATTTATTTGTACCTGAAAAAAACATTACGACACCCTCTGGTCGTGCGCTAACACAGGTCAACCCTGCCTACATGACGCGACAACTAGCGGCGTTACTTGAAGGCGGTGCTATAGAGATCAGTTTAACCAGTCAGCAGTTATTGAATCAGCAGAATGCGCCGGACTCCTGGGAGCTAGACGCACTGAAACGATTTGAACGTGAAGGACTGACCAGTATTGAAAGCCAGATGGATGATCGCTTCAGATACATGGCCCCTTTATACATAGAACCGGGTTGCCAAGCCTGTCATTTTGGTTATGCAGTGGGCGATATTCGAGGAGGGCTGAGTGTCACTTTCCCGAAATCCTCTATTCAAGGCGTTACAGGAGAATTACGCAAACAGATGATTTTTCTTCATCTGGGTGCGTTTTTTATCTTGTCTATCATTGGTGTGTTCTTGGCACTGAGTATCCGCAATATGCTCTTAAACAAAGAAGAGTCGGATCGTCTAAAGCAACTAAATGATGCCTTGGCTGAACAGCATCGACAGCAGGTATCACTCACTGAAGACTTAATGGAGACACGTGCTCAGGCAGAAAAGGCCAGTGCCGCGAAATCTGAATTTTTAGCCACCATGAGTCATGAAGTACGTACACCGATGAATGCGATCTTAGGCTTGTTAGAAATTTTGTCTAAGGAGTCCTTAACAGCCAAACAGCAAGGATTAATCAAGGTTGTTCGCCAATCTGCTAGGGTTCTAATGAGAATTTTGGATGATATTTTAGATTTTTCACGACTAGAAGCCGGCAAAATTACGCAAGAAGTCATTCCAATCAATTTACGCGATATCCTGGATGGTATAACGGAAATCTTTAAACCTATGTGCGATGAAAAAGGGGTTGTTTTTGTTACGGAGGTGGATCCAGATTTACCAAGCTATGTCTACGCTGACCCCGTTAGAATCAGCCAAATTTTGCATAATTTAATCAGCAATGCCGTGAAGTTCTCATCTACAGATAAGGCATCATCAGGTCATGTCAGGGTGATGCTGAACTGGCAGAATGAACAGTTAGAAATAGTAGTGAAGGATAATGGTATCGGTATCTCGTCAGAACAAATTTCCACTATATTAGAACCCTTTACACAAGCTGAAATCTCTACGACGCGCAAGTTTGGTGGTTCTGGTTTGGGTTTGTCGATAGTGCAAAAGCTAGTACAAATGATGAAAGGAGAGCTAAAGGTTGAAAGCGCTTTGGGTGAAGGGTCAGTGTTTAGCGTGTCTCTGCCATTACTCAAACTCAACGCTTCTGAACTGAGCGCCCTAGCAATTGATGTGAAGAAAGCTACACGTTCAAGCGCCCATCATCCAGCCGATTTTCATCTTTTAGTGGCGGAAGATGATAAGGTGAATCAGCTGGTCATAGGGCAACAGCTGGAAAAAATGGGCTACCCATACACCATGGTCAATGATGGTGCTGAAGCCCTAGATCTATGGAAAGGTGACCCTGATCGATTTGACTTACTGATAACTGATCTGCATATGCCGAATATGGACGGCCTTACGCTCATCAAATCACTACGTGAGCAAAGTGCCAAAGGGGCGTCTTTACCCATTATCATGCTGACAGCAAATGCTATGTCTATGGCGTCAGAAACAGCCGAGTTGAATTTATCGGGTAAGTTAACTAAGCCGGTGCAACTGCATCTCTTTGAAGCGGCATTGGCATCAACACTTGAGTCTAGATCACCTCAACAAAGCAGTCGCACTGAATCAAAAACAAAACCTGTGTCTACTCCTGTGCAAGAAACACTCCCGGCTTATGATCCAGATGCCTTAAAACAGGTGGTGGGTGATGATCCCGATACACTCAAAGAGTTGCAAGAAACCTATATAGTGGTCTCAGCAGAGCAGATGCAACAGCTCGGTTCCATATGGCAAAGTGAGCAGTCTGATCAACGTGTGATACTGCTTCATAAATTAAAGTCTTCATCTCGGTCTACGGGATTAATGCGCTTAGGCGAGCGATTTGAATATTATGAACAGTTATGTCGCCAGAAGACTTCACCCTTGAAAGAGGATGAGTTCCTACAATTAAAAGCAATCTATGAAGAGGCGGTAGCGCTTCTAAGGAGTGCAAGTGAGCGTTAATTCTCCTGATCAGGTGATGGTGCTATCTAACAGTCAAGCCTTGGCAGACACCATCGAATTACAGTTGCAGGATGAATTTAGGCATCTGCAGACCTTTGTCCACTATAAAGCTGACCTAGTCGCCAAGATGTTTATCAATCGTCAGCCGGATGTTGTTGTCTTGGCTTATCAAGAGTTAACTAACGCAATTCAGGTCAGGGATGCGATTGCTACACTGAGAAAACCTCAAGATAAGCCGTTTCATGCGATTGTGTTATCTAAAAAAGATACGGTTATGAAAGCCTATGAGCTGAGTAAACAGCGTTTTTTTTATGATTACGTGGTTTTTTGGCCTTTAGGATATGACCCCTATCGACTCATTATGTCGGTTCATCAGGCCATTGATGATCTAGGTTACAATGCTGATATTCAGGCACAACGTTTGGAGTTGGAATCACGCCGACAGCGGGTTCAGGCGATCAGTCATTTAGTTGAACAGCTGTTAACCGATCAGAAAGCAAAAAAAGTTGAGTTAGAGAAGCTGATTCGAAACTCTTTCCAAAAGTTGACTATGCCCAGTGGGTTTGAAAAAGCCTTAACAAAAGAAAAGTTAAAAGTGTTAGTGATCGATGATGATGATTTTCAGTGTGTGTTGTTAAAGAAAATCTTATCGGAAGCCGGTTTTGCTGTGCATACGGCTTTAAGTGGAGAAGCAGGGCTCAGCTATTTGGATAACAACAAGGTCGATATTGTGTTGCTGGATGTCATGATGCCAGGACTGAGTGGCATTGACACCCTGCGACAATTAAAAAATGATCCAGAGCTTGCAGATATCCCGGTGATCATGGTGAGCGGTCATCATGAAAAAGAGGTGGTTTTAGACTGTATCATGTTGGGTGCAGTGAATTACATCGTTAAACCAGTAAATAAAGAGGTTTTGCTGTCGCACCTGCCATCACAACCCGGGTAGGCAACCCGCTACAATTGATGCTGTAACCTATTGGCTAAGCGGTTTAACTGCCGGGGATGGAAGTATTTTGCCTGGGGAAAATCGCTACTGATACCCACCATCCATCCTTCGGGGTAGAAAAGGGTCACAGCGGCACCCAAGCCACTAAGTCCCTCTTCACGGCGTGAGACTTGATTGAGTGTAGCGTCACATTCAACATGCATCATGTTTGCGCGAAAGGTAATACGCTGACCCTGATGAAGATTACGATGGCCGTGTACAAAGGCATGTATGCCGGCTTGATAGAGCGCCTGTCGGCTATCACTTCCTAGCGCTGGGTCTTGACGACGGTATTTGGTTCTCAGCATATTGCCTAAATGGCTAAAATAGAGCTGAAACGCATCTCCTTGTCGCGCCTGCGAAAACTCGTGATTTAACACATCAACTCCCTCTGTTGTGAGGCGTTTAACCATCACATCGTCGCAACCGGCGTGAAGAAAGATAAAACTACCGCGTCGACATAGCAGTTGCTGTTGTTGTGTAAACCAATAAAACTCACCTTGTGGCTCTAAAAATAGCTGGCGCCAGCGCAATAATGCCGCATAGATATCTTGCATGCTTAAATGTGCCGCTTGTGCCGCGTTAAAAAAACGCTGTTTCCTGGATGCTAATCGGCTGATTTCATTATCAATTTGGCTATCACTGAGATAGGGTTTGGCCGCTTGACTGAAGGCGATGTGCCAGTCATGACTGGGTAAAAGGCGTTGAGCACAGTACTCCTCAGAGGGGAGAGTCGCTTTTTCAGCTGAGCTGAGTGGGTATTCACTCAGTAACTCGACACAGAAAGGCATCACCTTACTGCCTAGTCGGATTAAGAAGTGAGCATTAAGAGGGCAGTCAGGAGTTTTAAGTGTATTGATGGCCAATTGCAGTCGAAGATCATGATTGCCACTTAATAAGGTGATCGGAATCTGCTGATCAAGCAGTTGGCGAAGTAGTCTCAGCAGAGGTAAGTTGGCTGGCCCTTTGTCTAAACAGTCGCCACCGATAATCAGCTCAAAAGAGGGTGGGTGATCGATAAGCGTGATGTCGTTGGGCGATTCGCCATAGCGGGTAAACAAACCGCTGGCTACCAAAGATGAGGCAAAGGCTTCAGCATCGGCATGTAGGTCAGTGATAAACAGAATGGTTCGATCGGGCCATGACCATGCCTGTTCATGTGACAGCCTGTTGAGCTGATCGATCAATTCGGCGTTAGAGGAAGGGTCCAGTATCCAGCCGTTGTTGTCTTGCGCTAGCCAGTCACAAGGTGTGTTAGGCAAGGTCGCTTTAACCCAGTTACGGCCTTGATATTCTGGCAGGTTAGGCAAGATTATGGACTTATCCACCATCTTAGTGCTTCCTCAACTCGGTCACCACGAAATCAGCTAAACGTTCGGCTAAGTTAATATTACTGCCTGAGTGTGCGCCTTTAAAACCGCCGAGTGCAGATACTTCAAAGACAACAGGGCCGTCCGGTGTCATCGCCATATCAACGGTGGCATAGTCTAGATGAAATGCGGCTTGCGCACGTTGCGCGATGTCGATCACCTCTGTTGAAGGTGAGCAGGGCCCATAGCGTCCACCGCTGTGAATGGTAGTGTTCCAGGCTTGGTGCCCAGCGATGCGTTTATAAGCACCTTGGAACTCTCCGTTAATAAAAATTAGCCCCATATCTTCCCCTTGCAGGTCAATATACTGTTGCAAGTAAAGTAAAGGGTGGCGTGTTTTATAACGTACCAGCTGAGATTGAAGTACTTTGCGATTCTGTGAAGCATCCAAAATTTGCATGCCGCGAGCTTTGGTTGAAAAAAGCGGCTTCAAAATCGCTTTTCCCCAGAGGTTTATTTGAGCGATGGCACTGTCAACCGACTCCGTAACCAAGGTAGGTGGCATTGGGATCTGATGATTTCTAAGCGTGACACTGCAGGTCAAGCGATCTAGAAGGCGAATGAGTGCGTTCGCAGAGTTGAAAACCCGAACACCGGAGTGTTCGGCTACACGTAGCATTTCTAAGCGCTCAAGTGAAACAGGGCTATAGGTCATGCCGACTTTGCGTATGACAATTCCATCGAGCTCACATAGGTTATGACCAGCGGACTGTAGAAATCCCTGACTTAAGTCCAATTCTGTAGCAGACAGCTCGGTGACGAGTCGAAACCCTGTGCGGTGTTCTATTGCATCAGCAAGCACTTCAGTCGACCATTTACCAGGGTTGCCGATGACGGCGATACGGGGCTTAGTCATTCAAGATTTCCTTGATGGGCAGAGGGTAGTCTTTGCTACCTTGATGTTGTAACAGGTGTTCGAGTAGATAGAAGCCTTTTTCAAAT